>JAVYST010000011.1:30279-34637 GCA_038729085.1 Ferroplasma sp.
GAATTGCAAGTACAACTGTGACCTTAAAACTTTTAGTTTTAGAAAAAATCTTAAACTGTTCTCTCATAGATTTTTTAGCTTTAACTGAATGTTTTCCATTCTTTTTGCCTGTATTCTTGCCATTATTTTTCGACATTAATGACTCCATAATATTATTGCCTTATTAATATTTCGGTGATTCATTTAGCAAAATTTTAAATAGTTTAAAACGTTTTAATCATATGGGAAAATATATAGTTGTAATTGTATCTATATTGTTTATTGCCCTTGCTTTTGCAGCAATAACTGATAATTCAATCCAGGCTGTGCCAACAAACCAGAATTCAGTTTCAACAGCCAGCCCAGCACTGAATTCAACAAGTGCAGCACAATCAAAATTGCAGGCACTGGAAAATACCCTGGAAGCAAAGGGAATACCGCTGAAGTATGCCAGCATGCCATCTTTTCTGGACACAGTGCACAGAGTTAATGGTAC
Organism: Ferroplasma sp.; assembly: GCA_038729085.1. Classification (GTDB taxonomy): domain Archaea; phylum Thermoplasmatota; class Thermoplasmata; order Thermoplasmatales; family Thermoplasmataceae; genus Ferroplasma. Next base: position 30,755 of record JAVYST010000011.1, read on the forward strand.
TATTGAACCATCATATACTTCGGCCCCTGCTCCAATGGGTATCGGTTTTTATGGTACCAAAAACGTTTCAGGCCAGACTGTTGGATATAATTTAACAACATCAAGCGTCATGGCATCATTGAATATTAAAAATATGAGTGATTTTTATCTCCTCAATGATGGGCCGACAAGTGAAACCTTCCAGCTGAACTCTGTACTGACAAACGTTACATTATTCGGAAATTCTTCCTATACTTTCTGGACACAGAACGTTGTATTCTATTCTGCAAGAGAGCATAATATACAGTTCCTTGTAAACATATGGAACTTTTCTTCTCCAGCAGTAGCAATTAGCAGCAATGTATTTCAGGCAGATAATGGAATTTTATGCGCACCCACATTTTATTATGGGATTGGCCCAACAATAAATGTAACTCAGCCATTTACATTGAATATGTACCTCAATTCAACAGTTGTAGATGGCAACAGTGCAATATTCTTCAACTATTCTCTGAACACTGCCAATTTAACCACATCCGGAAATATAAATTATGCAATATTCAATTCAACATACGGCCAGCCTGCGAATTACAGTGCCATACAGCCTGAATACCTTGCAAGCGGTACAGTTTTAACTCCAACAGGATACATACCATATGACTTTGAAATCATGGTTGGTGGCCCAGGAGGAGGAAGCACAACATCAATTTACAATGTAAATGCTACACTGAATTTAATGTATAGAAGCAATGGAATTTATCATAATGTCCCTTCAGCATATGATGTAGGATCGGAAACAGGCGAAACATCTGAGGGTGTTTCTGTATCATGGGACAACAGCACTGCATACCTGAGCCCGGGCCCATCGCTCATTTATCCTATGTGGAACCTATCATCCAGCAATAGCATGTCGCATTACAGTGGTAAATTATCGCCGTCCAACTCATTCATGTTTGTTTCACCATCATCAACATTTAACAGTTCTACTGCAGCATGGGTGCCACTATCGCAATCAGGCGAATATAATTTCACAGTTCCATCTGGTATTTATTCAGCAGTAGCAATGTTGAGCGATTACCAGCCGGTATTTTTTGCCCCTGGCCAAAGTGTAGCTTTAATGAATAATTACTTTATGGGCATCTATACGCCGCTTGTTGCATTCAATAACGCACAGTTGAAAAACATATCAATTGCAGGCGATGGTACAGCGAACAATCCATATATCCTTGTGAATAATCAGTATATGCCAGTGAATTCACTCTTCGAGGAATTTAATGATTACGGCTTCCCTGTATTTCCCGGTGTAATGATACTCAACACAAATGCAAGTGTAATCATGTATAATATGCCGTCAATGTTTATACAATACACTTCTGGAAATTCATATTACCAGGCAATTCAGAAGGCATATGAACTTCCATCATACAATGATTTAAATTACGAACTTTATAACGCTTCCAATATAACATTATGGAAATCGCACAGCATATCTGGATACTTTTCATACTCGCTTTCCGGTTTCCCAGTAGCAAACCTTGTTATATGGAATTCCACAAATATACTTGTTGGGGCAAACCAGTTCAACGTCATTGATAGTGGCATATTAGTTTATAAGAGCCCAAATGTTACTATATGGGGAAATTACCTGTACAATTCTCCACAGCTATATAATTCCACATTTGCAGCAATAACCAATATCTGGGGTGCGCCTCTTGGCCTTGCCGAATACAGTTCTGGTGATACTATATACAATAATTTCTTTGATGTAGAGATAACAGCATACAGCCCATCAGAATCAATATATTCTGGAAACTCTGCTGTATATATTGACCGCTGGAATATAACAAAGCAACCTGCATATATAGTACATTATGTAAATGGATTCGCACTTTCAGGAAGTATCCTGTTTACAAATTACCAGGGCGGAAACTACTGGTACAATTATAATGGAACTGGAATGTATAACAACAATGGCCTGATAGAATATGGTGGAGATTATGCACCATTATATTATTCATTTTTTATGTACTATTTTTAAGTAGAATTTAAATTATAATTATTTTTATGGCTTTCTCATTCTCTAAAGCATATAGCATTTTTAAATTTTATAAAGAAATGAATGATTTTGAAATATGCTTTTTAAACATATTCTATTTAATATATATAATAGTTAAAATCGTTTCGCCTGCTACGGCAAATAGATCTACAGTGCTATAATATTGCTATAAATTCAAAATAGTTTTATATAATACAATTTGCATGCATATGTACAGGTTTTATTCCAGTAGCCCATTCCATATTTTTGGCATCATTATTGTTAAATCAATCTAATCCGTGATTTACCAGAGGCAATTGCATTTATCTTCTGTTCTTTGCATGAAGCAATAAATCCAACTTATAAACTGTAAAAAGCAGTTTTACCTTGGCTTTATTATTCCGCCTGAAGGGGCTCCCGGCTGTTTTGGATGGAGAAGAATAGAAAATACTGAGCCAGTCCTGCTCCCTGGGTTTTCTTCCTTAAGTTTTCTGAAGAGGAATGAAGAACCAAAACGCCCTGCAAATACTATTAAATAAGCATATAAAAGTGCAGTCTCGAGCTGTGCCAGTGTTAGAAAATATGAAAGAAGGTAACCACCAATAAGGGCGCCGATAAAGTACATTGCCCCATTAAACCCATTTAATATAGATATATATTCTGCTCTGTGCCCTGCTGGGACAATATCGAGCAAATACGATGTCAGGACAACGTTCTGGATTGCTCCGGCGAAACCACTGTATATTTCAATAAAGATAAAGCCTGAAAAGGAATGAACCAGTGCATACATGACTGGAATTCCGCTCAGCATTATTTTATTTAAAAATATTAATGGGCCCCTGGGAATGCTATCTACAATCTTTCCTAAAATATATTGTATGAGAAGCACAGATGCTGTTGAAGCGACAGTTAATATTGCAACAATCCTTAATGAAAAGCCCATAACTGAAACTATAGTTATTGGAAACATTGGCCATGCCATTGCCCAGAATATTGATTGCACATTTGTAGCCATAAAATAGCGATAGAAAAAGCCATTGCTTTTTAAGCGCCTTAATGTGTTTAATAAATTGCCGGCCATAGTGGTAGCTGTTTTCTTTTCACGGAGGCGGATTGCAATTGCCATTGATACTATATATGAGGCAGCAGCAATGGTGAAAGGTATCCTGATTATAGATGATAAATTTCCATTCAGGGCAAAAATCATGATTATAAGTGATATTATTGTTCCAATTGATGCTAATATATTAATTATGGAAAGATATTTTCCACGTGCTGTTGTTACATTATCAGCTATAAATGAAAAAAGATTCACAGTAATCATTGATGAAAACAGGGCAATTACAGCATATATTTCTATTAAGGTTACTGGATTGGAAGAATATGGCAGCATGAACCATAAAACAGCAAGAATAATGCTTCCGCCTATAAGAAAAGGCGTTCTTCTTCCTATTCTGTCACTGAGCCTTCCCCATAGTATCTGCCCCAGATTGTTAATGGAGTTTGATGATGACTGGAGCCATCCCATCTCAACTGCTGAAGCGCCTATAAGCACGGCATACACTCCGACAAATGAGGTAGCCATAGTTGCTCCTGCGGCTATTGCGAATGATCTGATAGCAATTAAACTCCTGTTACTTATCTTCATTTTTGAAGTTTAGCCATTATTACAACATATATCAATTTTCCCAGAAGGTGCAGAGATAGAATTAAAAGGATGGAATGATAATCAAACCTGTGAATGGAGCATGCCAATGGCAATTTCCGGCACATCTGTACCGATGGCATCAACACCTGCTTTTATCATATCCATTATCGATTTTCTGCTATCTGGTGCCCACACGCCTACATTTATGCCTTTTTTATGGC
>JAVYST010000012.1:0-29449 GCA_038729085.1 Ferroplasma sp.
AATGGATGTTATTGTATTCTGGGAATGCTTTCTTCAGTTCTGGCATCTGATCCTGCTGATAGTTGTAGTTGATCCTCTTTTCCATCTTGTGTGCAATGATCCTCTGTTCAAGGAATGCATTGTACAGACAGAGGTTCAACTGCCGATCGAGCAGCCTTTTCTGCTCCGCAGATGGATACAACCGAAACTTGTACATTCTTGTCATATTCCTTTTTGATCCTCCACATATCTCTTTATGGTTTCCAGCGCAATTATCTCCCAGCCATTTTCATATGCTACGCCCCGGATTATCTCCTCTAACCTGGATTCAATATCAGGGGTGATTACCTTTCTTCTATATTTTGAGCACCATACAAAATGATAGTTCATGAAATGCACGCACGTTCCAGAACTGGTGTATCCTTTTGGCATGATAGTATATACACCTATTGCATATAATACTATCGATTCACTTTCATCCCACACCCTGAAGGAGTGGGATTTCCCGTTCATGGTGTTAAATTCTAATATGGGTTATTCTGCAGGCAAAGGATCAATATGTTTTATGGTGAAATCTCTGGCACATGAACTCATAAGGGAAAATATAAGAGTAAATGGCATAGCTCCAGGTTTCATTGCACATGCAGACGATGAAAATAAAATTAATGTTCCGGGCGGAGCTGGAAAATACAGCCCAGAAAATATAGTAAAAGCGGTGAAATTCCTGATTGATAGCAGTATGGTAACAGGAGAAATAATTAATGTGGCCGGCGGCCATGATATAATGGTATATACTGGAATTTAAAAATATAAATTACAGGGAAATTTTTCCAGGTATTTTAGGGAATGCTGTTACATCTTCTATTTTTTCAACTCCACAGACAAACCTTGTAAACCTTTCTATGCCTATCCCAAATCCGGTTGATAGTTTAATGCCTTGTCTTGCAAGTTCTATAAACCATTTAAATTGCTCTTCAGTCTGGTCCTTTTTCCGGATTCTTTCAAGTATCTTTGGCAGTTCAAACTCTCTTTCTCCTCCAGAGGATGCCTCTTCAAAACCCTCGGGCCATATTAAATCCATATCTCTTAATATTCCAGGCCTTTCAGGATATTCCCTGTCATAAAACTCTCTCTCCTTTAAAGGTATATCAATAACCCATACTGGTGATTTTGACGCTTTAGATAATGCTGACTCAAACTTTTTTCCGTATTTTTTTTCTGCTTCTTCATAAGTTATTACAGGAAATGGCTTTTTGAAATCGGGCAGTGTTCTGTGGAAATACTCTAATTCTTCTGGATGCTCTTTCTTGATCCGGGAAATAGTATATACAATAAGATCATCGCCAAGGCTCATCATTTCCTCCCTTGATTTTTCAAGGGCTTCTATATCTATCTGCGTGAATTCATATAAATGCCGGCCAGTTTCCGCCTTTTCCTCTGTTTCAAGCCGAACATTTGGTGACATGATAAATATTTTTTTCAGTGCCTGCACTGCTATTTGCTTGTGAAAAATCATGCTCTGTGTAATCCACATATCACCACCATATGCATGTATTTTTGGATCATATACAGGATGGTTCAGTGGATCAGTTAATGGCGATATAATTATTGGTGCTATTTCCATATATCCTGCTCCCCGCAGGAAATCTGCCACATATGACCGAATATATCCCTGCATTTTGATTGCATGCTGCACTTTTAAATCAGACAGGTGCTTTATTGAGCCCTCTATTTCCTTTCTAACATACTCATCGTTGAGATTTATAGCTTCCATATAATCAATATTATTTTACATTTATTAAAGGTTTTACTGGAATTTCTGATTTTAAAACTAATCTTTTAAATACCTTATTATCATTTTGATGTTATGCTTGAGAATATTGATAAAAAAGACATGAAAATAATAGACTACCTCAGAGAACATGGAAGAGACAAAATATCAGATATTTCTAATGCCCTTGACATTCCAAGGGCCACAATTTTTGAACGCATGGAACGCTTAAGGAAGGATGGGTTTATAAACAAGTATACAGTTGACCTGAATTATGATAAGCTCGGGTATTCAGTCCTGGCGTATATAATGATACAGTATAATTCCAAATCGGAAATTGACCAGAGAAAGCTCTGCGTTAACCTTTCGAAAATGGAAAATGTGATTTCAGCCTCAATAGTGACAGGGGACTGGGATATTATGCTGCTTACTGCACAGAAATCAATGAAGGACCTTTCTAAATTCGTTCTTGAAAAATTGCGTGTAATGGATGGAATTGAAAGAAGTGTAACAATACCATTATTCGAAAAAATATTATAAGGAATATTAATACAGGGGTAAGGCTGGGATAGCCTAGTCTGGTAAGACGCAGGTCTGGAAAACCTGTGCACGAAAGTGCCCGGGAGTTCAAATCTCCCTCCCAGCGCTTTTAGTCATTGATGGCTGAAGAAAGCCTGTTTACCGTATTCACTATATTATGTACAACTTTTTCCGGATTTTTTAAGTAATCTATTGACCATACCCTGTAAAGTTCCCAGCCTCTTGCATTTAAAATTGATTTTCGAATGCGTTCCCTTTCCGAGGCTGTTTTCATGCTATTGTATATATGGCCATCAGTTTCAATTCCAAGTATATAATGGTTATTGTCGGCTGGATCTACAATAGCCAGCGGAATGTTGTTTTTAGAATATCCTATATCACGTTCCAGTGTCAATCCCTCTCCTATGAGCCTCTTTTCAAGATCTGCAATAATGCCGTCACTTCCATCAAACTGCTTGAATCCACTTTCGTTGCCCCCACTTTTTGCAAATATCATATACTGTTTTAAAAGCTCTGGCCCACGCCCTGAGGAAGCTGGAATCCTTATATCTTCAGGATCCATTGATGAAACAACAATAACCTTTTTCCTTGCACGTGTAACTGCTACATTCAATCTTTTTTCTCCGCCATTTGTATTGATTGGCCCAAAATTCATTGTTAACCTGCCATCTTCATCACGGCCGTAACCTGTGCTTATTATTATGATATCCTTCTCATCGCCCTGGACATTTTCAAGATTTTTAATGAAAATCTCATCCTTATTTAATATTTCAGCCAGTACCGGGTCGTGCCTTACATAAGAATAGAGTGTGTCCTCAATTGCAGAACGCTGGGTTTCACTTAATGTAACAACCCCAATGGAATTGCTATTAGACAGTTCTTCCCTGATTAACCTGACAACCTCGCCTGCCTCGGCTTTATTGATCCTTGATTTCCCACGTGTGTAAACTCCATCTGTTTTTACGAAATGAATGCCAGAATTCTCTGAGTTTTTATAGGCTGAGGGAAAGGTTTCAAGCATGCCATCATAAAAATACCTGTTTGAAAATGCAATGAGCCTGTCATCGATACTTCTGTAATGCCATTTCAAGGAAATTTTTATAAGCCCAAGAGCGTCAAACTGGTCAAGAATATTATCTAAAATCGCATAATTGCCCTCATCTTTTGATACATTAATATTTTCGAAAAATGTTGTTGGTGGAAGCTGCTGAGTATCTCCGGAAATGATTGCCTGGTTGGACCTGATCAGAGAACCAACAGCTTCCGGAGGTGTAAGCTGTGATGCCTCATCAAAGAGCAAAAGGTCAAATTTAAAACCACTATCAAGGTAATAACTTACATTTGTAGGGCTCATCATAATGCATGGCTTTATTCCTGTGAGCGCTGGCCCCAGTTCCTTGAATATTGATTTAACTGATTTCTGCATGCGCTTTTTGGCATTTTCAGTTTTAATAAGCATTGAAGCTTCTGGCTTTTCATCCAGCAATTTTGCCCTTGAAGCATATAAATCATGTATCAGTTTTTTCCTGTTGGTTTCCATACGCTTTTTGTCAAAGTCAATGAACATATTGATTATTCTTTCATGGCTGGTTGCATTGAAACCATTCAATGTATTGTCATTGCTAATCCAGTAATTTGCGAATTCCATGTTGAATGTTGATTTAAATGCCTTTGATATTGAATCATCAGAAAGCTCCATTCCAAGCAGCGGTTGGATGTCTATTCCAGCTTTCTCTATAGATTGCATTAATTCCCTGAATTTTACATATCTATCAATATCCATAGAATCCAGTATGCCAATGAAATTAGCAAGTTCAGCAAAGGAAATATCCGGGCCAATTACATTTTGTGGCATGATTGCACCAAGATAATTTAGCGCCTTTTTCATCGATGTATAAATCTCTTCTACGTCAGCAAGTATAGTTTTATCAGCTGAACAGTTAACAAGCCCTTCAAGGGTGTGCATATCCATACTTGCAGGCATAGCATCGAGTATTTTCCTGGCATAGCGGATTTTATCTGCCATATCTTCAGGATTGATATTTTTTTCCTCAAGGCTATTGCCTATTTCCTGCAGTTCGCCGAAAATTGCCTTCACTTCTATAGCATAATTCAGGTCTTTGAGGAGAGCATCATAATTTTTTTCCTTTCCACTGATCTGGTATTTCTGTATTTCACGTACAAGCTCCTTATATTTGGATGCCAGCCGCTTGATTCCAGAATTGTATATTTCAAATGCATTTTTCATGCCTTCAAGATCAAGGGATAGAAAATTTTCAGAGTATTTTTTTAGCAGTATTTCATTTTTATATTGATATTCACTGTTTAATTTTTCCCTTTTTTCTATTAATTTATATAATTCATCGATATATTCAGGATTGAGAAATTCACTTTCAAGGCAGATATCAGGATCAATTGCTCCAGTTATATTAAAAAGATTTTCCAGATCATCCATTTTCTCAACTGCAAGGCCAGAGAATTCATTCAGTTTAACTGCAAGGCTATCCAACTTTGCTATTTCATTCCTTATGGTATCAATATTTTTATAGTACACTTCAGGGTTTTCTTTATATTTCTCGGCATTAAACGATTCAGGGAATTTTTTATAGTCCTTTATCATATCAAGATAATCATTAAGTTCAGAAATCTGAAATTCCAGATCATCAAGCTGGCCAGTTTCGATATTTATCAATCCCTGGTCAATTTTCAGGCCAATTTCTGTTTTATTCTCAAGTTCTTCTGTGCAGGCTTCATAAATTGATCTTTTAATATTTCCCCTCTTGCTATGTACAGCAGCAACATATGTATTCAAAATATCTGTATATCTATCGGCTGGTTCTGAAGCAATAGTGACATTTTGCTGATTTTCAATAGCATTATAAAGCATTTTTATTACATCAGTTTTTGGCCTGTTTCCATGTACATTAAGAATGAAATCGCCAAGGCCAATATCTTCCAACCTTTTTTTTACCACTTCAATAGCAGCATTCTTTTCACTGACGAATAAGACACTTTTATTTGCTGACAGTGCGTCTGTTATAATATTTGAGATTGTCTGGCTTTTTCCAGTTCCAGGAGGCCCATTAAGAATAAAGCTTGCACCGCTTCTTGCAGCATAAATGGCCTTTATCTGGCTGGAATCTGCATCGAGAATAGTTGTTATTGAGTAATCCGTTTCCGGTGGCATTTTGCTCTTTAATTTTTCTATAGACGGTAAATCGCCTGCAAGCCCCCGTGTAAGGTCGTTGTTTCTTATTAGTTCGTGGTTATTTTTAATATCATTATATATTGTATTGTTTGTGAATGAAAGGATGCCAAGATAAGCATTATTATTTACTGTCCATTTTGCCTCCTTTACCGTCATCTTGAATGTTTTCATTGCCTCTGTAATGCTCAGGTTATTATCGAAATTGAAATTAAATTTTATACCAAACTGCTCAAGTTTCTCCTGCAATACAGGATTGAAAAAAATATCGCCCTCAAGAGCCTCTATTTTAAAGGTTTCATATAATTTTTTGGAGATATTTACTGGAACAAAGAATAACTGTGTTTCAACTTTATTGCCATTTTCATCATTCCATTTCAAAATTCCAAAGGACACATACAGTACATTTGATCCATGCTCTTTTATTGCATTTTGCGACTGGTACATCAGGCTATTGAGCAACTTTCCCAAATTTTCTTTTTTAGAAAAAATTATTTCGTCCTTTTTCCTGTTTTCCTCATCTCCAGAAAGATGGACTCCCATTCTTTTATCTTTATTGACAAGGTCATCAAAGAGGAAAACCATTGAAGGTACGCTAATCTTTAAAAAATGTTCACTGTCAAAGTATAGGAGCCTGTTATTTTTTGAGGTATCAATTACATCTTTCTCCCATTTGGTTATGTTTTCATCAATGTCTATTCCCATTAGAATTCTTAAGTTAATCATATTTCCAATATATTAAATTTCCCATAATTAAAAATTATTGCGAAAAATTGCATTATATATTTAAATTTATTAAATTTGCAATTATCCATTATATTATCTGGCATTCAATTCTTCCCTGTAATCTATATTTACATCCTTCGTTTCTATGCCATAATGATTCCATACCAATGCGCCAATTACACCGAGAAGCCATAGAATCATATTCAGAATTATAAAGTAATAAAGTGATAGCGTGCTTGTTAAGACAACCAGTATGGGGTATACAATCATCGGTGCAAGCCTTACTGTCCCAATAAAAGTACCCCTGATTCTGGTCGGTGCCAGTTCTGGCTCCAGTGTTGTTCTTGATGCCCAGGCCATTTCACTCATAACCATATTCAGGAATAGAAGTGGATAAAATATGAAAACATTATGAAGGTCTGGCATTAACAGGAATATAGCCACAATAGTGAGAAAGCCAATAATGTATGAATACGATGTATATATTTTCCTGCCCTTTGAAATGAGGGGTGCTGCGATAAAGCCACCAATGGATGCGCCTATAAGGGCCACAAATATTATCATATCGTCAATATAAACGCCAGGAAACTCATATGGGCCGATTATATAAGCCATGAGCCCGAATGTTGTATACTGTGATATTGCCATGGCCATGAGTACAAAGAGCGAAAGCCTGTATTTTGGCCTGTTTACATTCTTCCCCTGATAGTCTATATAAAGCTCTGATCGTGTCGCTGCACCTTTTTCAGTTTCGCCATGTTCCTCCTGCCATTTGTAGGATTCAGGCAACTTTATTCTGGAAATTACCATTATAATTATCAATACTATTGCAGCAACAATCAGAACAAGCCTGTCCAGAAATGAATTTACTATAACAATAAACAATCCTGCTATTATGGCACTTCCAATATTATCAAAATCAGATATTATAGTAAGCCATTTTGCCCTCTGTGATACAGGAGAATCTTCGGAAATAAGTGATAACGATGGAATCTCCTCGCCTCCAACACCAAATTCTGCCAGCATTAAACCAATTACAAGCGGCAAAAAGCTATAACTGAGTGCAATGATCACTATTCCTGTTCCATAGATAATCATGGTGATCAGGAATATTTTTTTCCTGCCAAGCCTATCTGTGAAAAACCCCATAATAAAATTCCCAAAGGGAACAAAAATTGGCCCAATCAAAAGTATGAATGTTTTTAATTGTTTTGGCAAAACACCGATCATTGAGCCTGCTGCCGTTAAGGGCCCAAGAGTTCCAATCATCCCCCAAAACGTTAATCCAGAAGCACTGGAAACAAGCATAAAACGTTGCCTGTTGCTTAACGTTTAAAACACCTAAAATCCCAAAATTTACTTTTCGTATCCATCTCCCTCCGCCGGCATTATCCGGATCAGGTTACACGGGTCGATCCTTATCCTCTCAGCATACAGCTCCCCGGTAATAAATAATCATAAACTACTATTTAAAAATTGTTGTGAGATGGGAATACGGAATTTGTGAATATGGAAAAGCCTGGAAACAATAAAATGAAATGAAACATAGATAAAATACCAATTAGCAGAATAGCTTGAAAATAATATTGCATGATGCTAATAATGGATAGAAAGACGAGGAAGACAGAAAATATATAATGAGAAAATTAAAAAAATATATAAAAAGTCAAAACCATGTTTAATTATTATTCATTATGCTGAAATCTAAATCGAATATTAAATAATAGGAAAACATTATAACTTAGTTAAAATATTGCCCTATGCCATGCCAGAATGGTGCAGTAGTAGCTATTACAAAAAACGGCTGCAAAATTGCGGAAAAAATATGCAATAAGCTCAATTTTAAATTATACACAGGGCCACGCATTGATAATGGAAATGGCATTCCCTTTGTTAACACCAGAAGCATTATAGAAAAAATATTTGCTGAAAATGAGTGTATTATTTTTGTTATGGCCCTTGGTGCTGTTGTAAGGCTGATTTCTCCATATTTAAAGAGCAAAATCACAGACCCGGCAGTGGTAACAATAGATGATGCTGGAAATTTTGCCATTCCTGTTGTATCAGGCCATCATGGTGCCAATGAGCTTGCAATGGAAGCATCAAAAATAATAGGTTCCGTGCCGGTTATAACAACGGCATCTGATGTAAATAATATAATATCACCAGAAATTATGGCCAGAGAGTATGGAATGGCCATTAAAAACATAGAAAATTTAACAAAAATCTCTGCAGATATTGTAAACGGCAAATGTGTTAACTGGATAAATGAAACAGGGATTCATATAAATTTGCCAGTATGCAATAATCCAGAAAGCACTGTATATATTACATACAGGGCCGATAGGGCCAATAATTCTCTCTTGCTTGTGCCCAGAGTACTTTCCATTGGAATCGGTTTTTCAACTGATGCAGGATTTAATGATATGAAAAACGCAATTTCTATAACATTCAGGAAATACAACTATTTCATTGAGGCAATAAAATCAATATCAACCATTGATCTGAAGAGCAATAACAAATACCTTGAAAAAATAGGTGAATTATTCGCATGTACATTGAATTTTTATCCTCCCAGCCTTTTGAATGCTTACGCTACAAGCAGATCAGAAGAGGTTTACAGATATACCGGAGCGTATTCTGTCTCCAATGCTGCTGCCAGAATATCTTCTTGCAATGGAAAAGAGCTTGTTGCAAAGGAAATTGTCAATAATGTGACTGTATCGGTGTTTCTAAATGCATAACAATGGAATTTTAATTGCAGCACCATTTAGCGGGAATGGCAAGACAACAATATCACTTGGCATCATGCTTGCACTGAAAAGTAAAGGGTATAATGTACAGCCCTTCAAAGTTGGACCCGATTATATTGATCCTGGTTTCCACACATATGCAACGGGTAACAGTTCGTATAATCTTGATACGGTAATGGGCAATAAAAAAATAATGAAGGAAATCTATTATAAAAATTCAGAGGGAAAGGATATATCTGTTATTGAGGGCGTGATGGGCTTATACGATGGAAAATCAGGCAATACAAGCCATGGCAGCTCCTTCGAAATTTCAAATGAGCTCGGAATACCTGTAATAATGGTTCTTGATATATCATCAATGGGCAGAAGTGCTGCAGCCATTGTAAAAGGATTCCAGAAAATGGACAGACGGTTAAAGCTTGGTGGCGTAATACTCAATAAGGCTGGAACTGACAGCCACTGCAGCCTGGTAAAAAATGCAGTGGAAAAAATTAATCATGTCCCGGTGCTGGGATGCATTAAAAGAAACAGCAATATTTCATTAAATTCAAGGTATTTAGGCCTGATTCCACAGGCAGAAAAGAAGACAAGGCCAGAATACTTTGAATTGCTTAAAAATAGCGTTTTAGAAAATATTAATTTAGATAAAATTGTTGAAATATCTACACATGCTAAGGATAATAACCATATAATTGAAAATATATATAATAAAAGAAGAAAACCTGTGGCCAGAATAGCCATAGCATATAGCAGGGCATTTAATTTTTATTATCGTGAAAATTTTGACCTTCTGGAAAAATTTGGAGCTGAACTCTGTTATTTTGACCCGGAAAAGGACAGTGAAATTCCGGAAGCCGATGGGATATATATTGGAGGAGGATATCCTGAAATCTATGCAGAACAGCTCTCGGAAAATAAAAAATTGTTGGATATGATCAGGAATAAGATAGAGGACAATATGCCAGTTTTTGCTGAATGTGGCGGGTATATGTACCTAAGCCAGGCAATAGTGCAGAATAATATTGAATACAGAATGGTTGGATTAATTCCGGCTGTATCGTACATGGAAAAACTGGTGCTTGGATACCGTTCTGCAAAGGCTGAAAAAAATAATTTTTTATTTAATGCTGGAGATTCAATCCGGGGCCATGAATTTCATCATTCAAATATGAAATATTTTAAGGAGCCGGAACATATATTCAGATTGAACAATGGTTCAATGGATGGTTATAGTTATAAGAATATGGTTGCTGGCTATACACATTTTTACTTCCCATCGAATCCGAGGATTCCTGCCAGATTTATAGCCGCATGTTTAAAATATAAGAAAGCAAGGCATAAATAACATTGCAAAATTTTAATTAGCCTTCTATATAGATAGATCAAGAATAAAACTCAAAAATCTGTTTGATGAGGCAAATAATTTCTGTTCATAATAGAATTATATAATCATAGTTTTCCATACATTTTTTTAATCAAAATAAATGTTGTGCCATTGCATAAATGAAATTATAATATAAGAAGATGCAATTACAATTTATGTTAACTAATTTTGTTATGCCTGAGGGCAATTCACTGGTAAACCTATCAAGTGATATTTTTGGGCATTTCAGTTTAAAAACAACATCAGATGGCCTTAATATAAATTATAAACACAAAAAATTATGCTTTATCCTGCTTGATGGGCTGGGATGGAACGTTTATAAAAAAACAGGCGTCTCTTTTGGAGATGCTATAAAAGCTACTTCAGTTTTTCCATCAACAACTTCCAATGCCCTTTCATCGTTATTCTTAAATAGATATCCAGGAGAACATGGAATTATAGGATACCAGCTTTACATCAAACAGTTAGGTGCTATTGTAAACATACTTGGATATACATCATCGGCAGCATATATGAGAGATTCTATGGAAAGGGCTTATCCCCTGGCATCAATATTCAACTATGAATCTAAAATAACATCACTTTACCATGCTGGCTATTCAACTGTCAATATTATACCCACATTTATTAACCATACCTCATTTTCCAACTTGCTTTATGGCAATAATGAAACTGATGTATACTCAAATATTTTTCACAGTTTTTCTGTTTTTGAGGAAAATTTAAAGAAAAATTATGATTTTATTTCATACTATGTGCCAGATATAGACCAGATATCACACAAACTCGGCCCGGGAAATGAACATACCATAGAAGCAGCTAGATATATACTCACACAGATTTATTCAATAATAAAAAAATATGATGATTACGATTTTATCATTACAGCGGACCATGGCCATATTGAGGTTGGAGATACAATAAACCTTGGCAATGATTCTGGATTGTCTGACCTCTCTGTCCTGCCTGCATATGGAGACTCAAGAGCTTTATTTTTAGATTATAATGCCGAACTTGAGGGCTATATTAACAAAAATTATGAAAATATATTGACAGTAAAAAAGGCTGACAGCCTTTATGAAAAATTGCTTGGCAGGGTAAATGACAATGTAAAGAAGAATTTGCCAGGCATGATAGGAATATCTAAAAATAACGATATATACCATTTTCCATTTAACCAGAGAAAATATACAATGCTAGGTGCCCATAGTGGCCTTCTTGCAGATGAAATGGAAATTCCAATTATTAAACTATAATTAAAACTAAAATATATCTGATAATTTTAATTCTTTATGTTCAGGAACTATGCTTACATCTTTAAGTATATTGCCAGTTAATATTGAAACAACAATATCAGACCTGTCTATAATTCCTCTTTCCCTTAATTTTTTAATTCCTGCAACAGATGCTGCTGAGGCCGGTTCACATCCTATTCCAGAACGGTCAATAATTCTCTTGCTGCTAAGTATCTCTTCATCACTTACCTTTTCTACAATTCCACTGGTAAATTCTATCGACCTTTTTGCCTTTTTGAAGTTAACAGGGCTTCCAATCTTTATAGCTGTTGCAATTGTTTCAGCTTTTACAGGAATCATTACCTCAGATTTATTGTTTATATAATTATAGAATGGTGCAGCACCATTGGCCTGTATAGCCACGAGCCTTGGTATCTTATTTATTCTTCCCATCTCTTTAAGTTCCATCAAAGCCTTCCCAAATGCCGATGTGTTGCCGAGATTTCCTGCAGGGAATGAGATGAAATCTGGTTCAAGATCTTCCATTATTTCATATATTATTGTTTTTTGCCCTTCTATTCTCCATGGATTGAGAGAATTCAAAAGATAAAAATCATTTCTCTTTGATATTGTTTCCTTTACATCGGCCATTGCATTGTCAAAATCTCCATCAATGTTTACTATGTTAGCTCCATAGGCGATGGCCTGAAATAATTTATTTGGTGAAACATTTTTTTCAGGTATCATGACATAGCTTTCCAGGCCTGCAAAGGAACTGTAGCTGGCGGCTGCTGCTGATGTATTGCCCGTTGATGCACAGAGGGTTTTATTAAATTTCAGCCTTTTTGCTTCAGAAATAGCAACTGTCATGCCCCTGTCCTTGAATGAACCTGTTGGGTTTTCTCCCTCATGTTTCAGATGAATATTTTTAATGCCTGTAAAATCTGAAATTCTAAAATTCTCATATAAATTGGTGTTGCCCTCCATTTTTGTAACAATATCGCTGTTTTCAATGGTTGGGTGGATCAAATTTTTATAGCGCCATACGCCTTTCATTGATGTTAAACTGTATTCCATGTTTTTATGGATCACATCAAGTATATTCCCGCATTTACTGCAAGTGTATAAAGGACTGTTTATACTGTATTCACTGCCGCAGAAAGGACATTTTAAAATAGAATCAAGCATTGAATGTATAGTATTAATCAATATAAATTATTTATTATTAAATTGGCCAGAATAATCTTGCAAGCTCTACAATGACACCCATAGCTATACCGATATAAATTATTAACTTTGGATCCAGTGCAGGGCCTTTAATTTCTTCCTCATTAAAGTATCTGATAAGCCCTGCTCCTGATTGAAAGTTTTCATTTTGATTATCCTTTGCCATTGGAAATAATAATTATAAACTACAATTTAAACATTGTGGAGAAATAAATAACAACAACAGTTCATAAAACATATATTAAAAACTATAATTCTTGTTACTGGAGATTACCAATGCCTGGATGAATTTATCTACAGGCACTTCTTCTATAATCATTTTATAGGATTCGGAATCTGTAACTAAATAAAAATTGTCATCTTTTAAATTTTTAATATTATTAAAATCGTATAAATTATAAGTATATTTTTTCTGTTTTATATCAACAATACTGCTGATATTTATGGTAAGAAATGGAGTATAAGAAAATACATATGGAAAGCTGTACTGGTAAAATTCTACCCTTGAATTTATAATAATGACCTTTGCCTCAAAATAATTATCCAGTACCAGTTCTTTGATAATATTAAATTTATGATTTTGCATTATGGCATTAAATTTATATTTTGCATCAAATATATTTATCACCTCATTAACCTTATATTTTTGTATCTTATTTATGATTCTCAACTCCATTAAATGATTAAAATATAAATATGGAAATATTGTAATTGATACAGTTATTATGAACATGATCATGGTATATATCAAAAAGTAAGTGAAAAAGTTATGATAAGCAAGTGATAATATTATTCCCATTAAAATTGAAAATATAGCAGATGATAGAAAATAATAAAATCTGGATATCATAATATTATAATATTTTGAAATTAATAAGTATTGCGTTTTTTATTCATTTACTGGATAATTTGATATACCGGTAATCCATTCTTTTACATGGAGGAAAAAATTATAACCCTAGGAGCCGGCCTTTCAGGCATATATTCACGGTTAGAAAATAAACAGTCTATTATAATAGATAAATCTGACCACATAACCATTCCAACACGTTTAATTTATATAATAAAAGGGCGCGATAGATCGTATGCCTGCGTGAAAAGAAAAGTTGATGTTATCGGGAAGGTAACTGATATAGATTTTAAGAATAGAAAGGTTGTAACCGACAAAGATTCATATAATTACGATAAGATTATAATAGCTCTCGGCAGTGACCTTGTTTCACATTCCATTGTAGGCGATGAAAATATGCTGAAATTGCAGACAATTGAAGATGCTGAAACTATACGCAGCAGGGCACAAAAGGCAAAGATTATAACAATAATTGGCGGTGGATATCTTGGCGTTGAACTTGCAGGCCTTTTCCCTGGCAAAACAATTAATTTAATAGATGCAAATTCGAGGCTTTTATCGAGATCAAATAAAAAGGCTGCACTGTATTCATATAATATACTTAAAAGCCTTAACGTAAATGTCGTATTGAATGAGAAGGTAACGGAAGTAACTGCATCCAGTGCCATCACAGATAAAAATTCCTATAAATCAGATATGACCATATATGCTGGAGGGGCAACTGGAAACAAGCTTGTTAGCAAACTCAATATAAAATCCAGCAATTCACGAATAATCGTTAATAATTATATGAGGTCATCTGATTATGATGATGTTTATGCATGTGGTGATTCAATGTCGCTGAACGGAAAAAATAATCCGATGACAGCATACATAGCACGAAAATCTGGCGTTGTTGCAATGAAAAATGCCATGGGCCATGAAGTGCAGTTTAAATCATCTGAATCCGGAAATATATTGAATATAAATGACCATTTTGTACTTTTCACAGAAAATAGTTTTATAAGGGGATTTCCCGTTGGCATGATAAAAAAATATGTAAACAATAAAACGGATAAGTCAATTGCAGCCATGAATAAAAATTAAGTTTTAAATAGAAAACTAATTTTTGAGATATTAATCTCCATTTCCGTGCATTGTATACATTTTTATTATGTCTCCGTCAGGTTTTTTGTTTAAAGAAATAAACTGGCCAAGCAACCCGTTTACAAATTCTGATACATCTTCATGCTGCTTCATTATATTCTCGTAGGTTTCATCATCAATATATACTGCTGCCATTAATTTCATTACTATATTCACATATATAAAATTTGTGAAATACTGCAACGTCATAAGCCGATTAAATATTAATAATAAGTTATAGATAACGGCTTAAAAAATTATTTTTTGGATATCAATCCAACCAGGATGTTTGAAAAATAAAGATACAGTTTCTTCCAGAATATCATGACAATATAGATATTAAAAATCGATTTAACATACTTAAATGAATTATAATATTATTTAAGCTCTAAAAATAATTACTATTTAGCTACTAATATAAATGTAATATTTCTTTGTAGCAAAATATTTATAATGTTAGAAATAATAATGCGTATTACGAAGAAACAGAATCAATTAAAGAAAAATTCATTGAATGTATATGATGTCATATTTCAGGGAGTGGCAGGTTCTGCCCCGGCTGGTGCTGCAGTTGCAACATTGACAGGTTCTGCAGCCTTTGCGCTTGGATCCCTCCCGCTTTCTGCGATAATTGCATTTATTATAGTGTTCATCAATGCCGTTATTATTAGGCGTATATCAAATCATGTAGCAGGTTCTGGAGGATATTATGCATACAGCAGGGATGGCCTTGGCAATTTCTCTGGCATTCTTACAGGCTGGTTTTACATACTTTACCAGATCATGTCTCTTGCTTTCATTGGATTAAGTATAGCAATATTCCTCCCAGCACTTCTCAAAGAGATATTCAATATAATAATTCCATCATATTCGTGGTTTATATTGTTGGCTGCTGTACTGATCTTTGGCTATGCCGTTTCATACTCTGGAGTCAAAAATTCCGTGAGATATGCCATGGTAATGGCAAGCCTGGAAATAGTTGTAGTTTCATTCATCAGCTTATATATAATAATTTCAAATCCCTCAATAAATACTATTTCAGTGTTTACACCAGTATACGCCAAAAACGGCTTTACCGGTGTAATGCTTGGTGTGCTTTTTATGTATACTGCCTTCACTGGTTATGGAACTGCAACTCCCCTCGGCGCTGAAACTAAGAATGCAAAAAAGGTTATTGGCCAGGGTATTTTAGCCTCAGCAGTTGTTTTAGGATTATTCTTTATACTTGCTTCCTACGCATTTACAGTTGGATGGGGGCCTTCCAATATGCTTGAATATTCAAACGAGCTTGTTCCAGGAGTTATTTTGACCAAGAATTATCTCGGGCTTATTGGTGCAATTGTAATCACGGCATTTTTTATTAATAGCCTCTTTACAGATTCTGTGGTTTTTACCAATTCCCTTTCCAGAGTAGTATTTTCTATGAGTAATGACAATGTACTTCCTGGCATACTTTCCAGTGTCCATTCAAAGAGAAAAACACCGCATTTCGCTGCTGCGCTCATGGTAGCATTGGGTTTTATTATTGCAGCTGTTTCAGTTGTTCTTGTAGGTGGCTTCAATGCCTTTCTATTAACTGGAATTATATCCACCATGGGGGCACTGGCTGTGCACATCATTGCAAATGGCTCGTTGCCCGGCATTATTATAAAGCTTAAAGAAAAATTTAATATTGTTCTTGATGGAGTGTTGCCTGCTATTTCCATTGGAATTTTAGCATTCGTCTTTTATGGCACATTTGTGAGTGTTGACCGTATTGTAATTATTGCATCTATTGTCTTTGTGGTGTGGTTTGCTGTGGGAATAGTTTATTCTTTAATTGGCAGGCATATGCTTGTGCATATAGAATAAAATTTCAATTTTTTCATGAATCCAGTTATCATCAAAGCTTGTTGCAGTAGTTAATACAATAATTATTTAAAAAATAAGCCAATGAATAAGTATGAGCACAGTTGCAGATATTATTATAAAAACACTGGTTAATTTTGGCGTAAAAAGGATATATGCCATTCCAGGAGATTCACTCAATCCAATAGTTGATGCTATAAGGCGCAACAGCGATATTGAATATGTACAGGTGAGGCATGAAGAAGGAGGCGCATTGAGTGCTTCCTTTGAGTCAAAATATACCGGAAAACTTTCTGCATGCATGGGTACGTCTGGCCCTGGATCCATACACCTTTTAAATGGATTATATGATGCTAAGATGCAGCATGTGCCAGTTATAGCTTTAACTGGCCAGATAGAAACAGAGCTGTCAGGGCATGATTATTTTCAAGAAGTTAATCTTGTTAAACTTTTTGATGATGTATCAGTATTTAATGCACAGATTACAAATTCCAGGAATGCACATTTCTTAATCTGGAAGGCATGCCGGGAGGCTATAATTAAACAGGGCGTTGCGCATATTGACATGCCTGTCGATATACTTATGGAAAAATGCAACGAAGAAGATCTATCTTATTATATAAAAGAGCCTGAATATATTGTCACAGGGCTGGATGAAGCTGAAAAACTTATAAATAAAAGCAAAAAGCCACTTTTATTTATAGGTGGTGGCGCAAGAGCTGATTCAAAGCAGGTAAATGATTTTGCTGAAAAGATTGGTGCACCTGTTGTATATTCATTAAATGGGAAGGGCGTGCTCCCAGATACCGATAAAAAGGTAATGGGTGGAATAGGATTGCTTGGCACAAGGCCTTCTGTTGTAGCAATAAATAATTCTGACCTCATTATATTTCTGGGGTCAATATTTCCCTATACCTCATTTTTAAAGAAGGTTGACAATATACAGGTCAATATCAGCAGGGAAGGCCTTAACGTAATGATGAAGGCAAATTATTCATATAACTGTACCGTTTACTATTTTCTGAAAAACATAGAGGTGGATGAAAAGAAAGAGAAATATTACGATTCAATGCAGAAAGAACTTGCTGAATGGAAATCCAGCATATCAAAGAAGGCACAGAGCACAAAAACACCCATAACAGCAGAAAGGCTTACATCAGAGATCTCTGAAAGGCTTGGAGATGATGATATCCTCATAACTGATACAGGAGACGTTACTCTCTGGACAAACAGGTATATCAATGCAAAGAACAACAATAAATTCTATTTTTCTGCATGGCTTGGAACAATGGGCGCAGGCATACCTGGGGCCAATGGGCTTGCCTTTGCTTCAGGAAAAACAGTATATGGCATAATAGGAGATGGCAGTTTTGCCATGACATCTATGGAGCTCATTACTGCTATGAAATACGAACTCCCAGTAAAACTGATAGTTTACGATAATAGCATACTTGGTATGATAAAGCTGGAAGAAGAGGTAATGGGTTATCCCGAATATGGGGTTAAGCTTTCAAATCCGGATTTTGCTAAACTTGCTGAATCAATAGGAATAAAAGGCATAAGAGTTGAATCATTTGATGCGCTCAAGGCCGGCCTGGATGAGTTTTTCTCATCTAAAGGGCCTGTTGTCCTTGATGTAATAACAAAAACCGATGAAACTCCAATGCCACCAAAGCTTGAATTTAAGGTAGCAGAAAAGTTTGTTACCTCAATACTTCGCGAAAAACTTGAACCGAAAGACTGATTTTCCCTCTATTTAGGGATAATGTTCCTATTAATAAGTTAATATTAATATGCTGCAAGAATAAATTCTTAATATAAACGCTTTTATGGATATATGAATTACATACAAAAAAATTTCAGGTATTGCATAATAAAATTATCTTCGGTTAATTAAGAGGAAATGTGGATTAACTTAGAAATCAATATCAAACTGGATATGAAGAACTGTAGAATTAAGAAAATCAGGTATTATTTAACTATTAAGACCCTATTTAATTATATGATTATTATACGACATATTATACAATAAATTGAAAAGTAATATCAGATGATACGGACTAGATAGAGATTCTCAGAAATGATAGAATATTGCTAAATACATTTTTGATTCAAATCCACTTTTATCAGATAGCATTATTCTCCAATTCCAGGAAATCAAAATAATATATCCTTTTATTTTTCTACTTTATATATATGAGGCGTACATGATTACTATGGTACGGTACTATGGTAATATTAATAAATTAAAATAATAAAGTTTTATCTGATTGATGGTTAATTTTTATCAAAATTAAAAATGATAATTTTTCGACGAAAAGATAATTTTATTTTTTGTAATCATAAAATCCTTTTCCTGTTTTTCTTCCAAGATATCCTGCTATGACCATATTTTTCAGCCTTTCCGGTGGAATATATGCATCGCCGTAGGCACTGTTGAATGATTTAAGTACGTCATAGACAATATCCAAACCAACATAATCTCCAAGCTCAAATGGCCCCATTGGAAATCCTGCTCCCTTTTTCATGGCTATATCAACGCTTCTTTCGTCTGCTATATTTTCCTCAACAATTTTTATTGCTTCATTGATCAGCTGAATCAGTATTCTGTTTACAATAAAGCCGGACCTTTCTTTAGCCATTACAGGAACCATATTTTCCCTGTGATTTTTTAACGTTCCGATAAAATCATATGCATCCTGAACAGTTTTTTCATCAGATTGCAGTGCAGGAACGATTTCAACAAGGGGCATGGTATATGGCGGATTAAAAAAGTGTATTATTACATTATTTTCTGGATATTTATAATGGGCTGCCATTTCTGTTATGCTCAATGAGGATGTGTTTGAGGCAAGTATAGTATTTTTGCCGAGATATTTTGATAATTCTTCAAAAAGATTGTTCTTAATTTCCTGTTTTTCAAATACCGCCTCAATAACAAGGTCACAGTCTGAAAGTTTTTCATAGCTTTCTACAGGATGTATTCTCCCTACTATGCCATCTATATCAATCTTTTTGTTAAGGTTTTTTGAAATGATGCTTTTCTGTTCATCAGTAAGTGTTATGCCGCTGGCTTCGATCCTTTTAATCTCTTTATTGGGCATTGACTGTATATATTTCTGGTAATCATCCAGTACATTCCTTGCATGGGCCTTTCCTTTCTCTACAAAACTGATTTCCTGATCCTTTAAATTTACATCATATCCATTGTATGCGAATACTTCTGCTATAGAGGAACCCATTGCTCCTGCTCCTATAACTCCAATTTTCTTAATCAAATTAACACCAAAAATTGATTTTAAGTTTATATATAAAATTTGTTAAAAAGAAATTATTCCTTCTTTTTCATAATAAATTTGTTGAGTTCAGCATAACCATTGGATGTATAGAAAACTCTTCCACAATTTGGGCATACATATGCTTCAAAGTCTCCGATTTTCTTATCCCCTTCCATATATGGTGCTTCTTTTAATTCCATTTCCAGTTCGCAATGTGGGCATACTTTTATATTATTCATCATAAATTAGCATAGCTTAGAAATATATAACATATTTGTAACTTCAATGCTCACTGTGACATCCTCCCACGACTAAAGCCATGGGCTTCCTGCTTCAGCGACCTGAGTTGCCATTGCTGGTAGACCTCCAATCTCCACAGGCGTGAATTTGTGAGTGCCCCTCCCTATTTTTGTCATGCTTAGTCTGTGGATGTAAATACACCAATTGCATATAATACTATAGATTCACTTTCATCCCACCACTGAAGGAGTGGGATTTCCCGTTCATAATGTTAAATTAGCAATGTATTCTGGGCTCAGGGGAGTATTCCTTATGCGTTTTCCAGTTATGAGTTCCACTGCTCTTGCCAGTGCTGCCGGTGTGCCAATTGTAGGAGCTTCTCCAAGCCCCTTTGCATGATCCGGTACTGGTGATGGATTTTCTATCCACTTGATATGGTATTCTGGTACTGATTCTGCATCAAGGAGACCGGCATCTCTGATGCTATTGGTCATAAGCTGGCCATCTGCTGAGTATCTAAGTGATTCGGAGAATACCTGCCCAATGCCCTCCATCGCACCACCCATAATCTGGGCAATGACATTTATTTCACTGAGCACATGGCCAAGATCATAATAACTGTACCAATCTTTGACCTTTATAGAATTATTGCCTGTTTCCTCTGCCGTTATGAGATTGAAATTAATTGAATTAACATCATAATCGATTTTAAAGAAATTAAATCGGTCATACTCACCTTCAAGCAATTTATCTGGATCATATCTTCCAAATTTTTTGATCACTTCTTCCTTTATCTGGCTTGCCACAACCAATAAAGCAGAACCGCCCGCTATTGCACTTCTGCTTCCCCAGGTACCCACACCACTTTCCATTAAACTGGTATCGCCATTATCCAAAGATATTATATCCTGTTCTACCTGGAATGCACTTGAAAGCATATCTTTTACAAAAAGTTCATGCCCCTGGCCGTGTACATTTCCACCTAACTGCACATTTATTTTTCCTTTCTTTATCGTTATTCTTGCACTTTCTCCTGGCCTGGATGCTGGAATTAGCACAAAAAAGGCAATGCCGGTTTTCTCCTTTTTTGCAATCTCCCTGTAATTTGTTTCCCTAAGGGCATTTTCAAGAAATGGCCTGGTTGCCTCAACCACAGAGAGCCCGGTTGGTGATGTGAATGGTGAATCAGACGCATTTGCGAGGCGAACATCTGCTATATCCATTTTAAGTTTATCTGCAAGCAAATCCATCATCCTTTCCATAAAAAATGCAGCTTCTGGCCTGCCTGCTCCACGATATGGCCCCATGGGTGCTTTATCTGTAAGCATTGAATATGCCTGCACATAAACATTATCTATCTGGTATGGGCCTGTTATCTGATATCCTATGAATCTTGATGCAAAGGAACCGGTTCCAGCATCATAGGCCCCAGCATCAACATAAACTTTGGCTTTTAATCCCACAATTCTGCCATCTTTCCTTGCATAAACTTCCATTCTGGCCTTTGCTCCCCTTCCTGGATATGCTGCCATTAAATGTTCTGTTCTTGTTTCAATCCATTTAACCGGTTTCTTATATTTCATAGAAGCATATGCTGCTAATATATATTCAGGATAGAATGACCCCTTTACTCCAAAAGCGCCACCTGTATCTGCCTGAATAACCCTGACTTTTTGTGGGTCGAGCTTTAATGATTGCACCAATCCCCCCTTTACTGACTGCACTGATTGAGTTGATACATAAAACGTCAAAATTCCATCTTTAAAATCTGCGATGCATCCTCTCGGTTCTATAGAATTTGCTATGATTCTTTCATTGAAAAATTCATCTTCAAGTTTGATATCATATTTTATATCTGCCTCAGCAAAATCCTTTCCCAGCTCTGCTGACGATAAAATATTGTCTTTTGTTCCCCTTAAAATCGGTTTTTTGGAAAGTGAATCGTCAATGCTCGATACTGCCTCTTTTGGGTCATAATCTACTGAAACGGAGGATAGTAAATCCTCACTTTCATATCTTGTTTTTCCAAAGACTGCTGCTATTATCTGGCCTTCATAATTTACTTCATCTAAGGCAAGCAATGGTTCCAGATAGGTGGTATCTGCTGATTTTCCTCCAAGAGAAGCCATCTCTCCCATGGATGATTTATAATATAATTTTAATTCAGAAGAGTTTAATCCTCCCTTCACATTCTTGATTCCTGCCTTTCCATAAGGGCTTCTTAGAAGGCTCATGTAAAGCATATTATCTAGTTTTATGTCATCTATGTATTTGCCCATTCCATTTACATAACGATTGCGATAATCCATACTGTGTATTCGCCTGATTCAATATTAAACTTGCTATATTTCTCTCCAGACAAAGTATTATTTAAAACCATCAAATTTATTATGATAATTTCTATTATATATTATATGTCCAACTGCATAGCATATAATGTAAGGCATGGCCTTAAATCATCCACAATGTGTGTGCCACTTTCTAGATTTGATGAAAGTTTTATTGACCTTTATAATAATATAGATAATATTAATGGGTTTACAGAAAAATATATCAATAGTGATGGCGTTCAAAAAGATGATAAAAATATTGGGATTATAATAGTCAACAGTTCCAAAAAAATTGTAGATATAAATTTCACACAAAATCTTGGAGTAAATAGAAAACTCGTTGAAGAGTATTCTGAAAAATTTAAAACCAAAAAGTATAATGTAAGTATTAAATTCCCAAATACGCTATTTTAAATAAAAAAATTAATTTTTTGCTTTTTCTTGTTCTTTAAGCAAAGTTTTAAACCGTATTGTTACGTCAGTTACTTCAGGGCTTATTACCATGCTGCAGTAAGGGTTTGATGGATTATCCCTGAAGTAATTATGGTGATAATCCTCAGCTTCATAAAATACATCCAGTTTTTTAACTTCAGTTACAATTGGCTTTCTATAATTTTTTTGCTGTGATTTGATGAAGTTTCTTATTTTGTTGCCCTCTTCTTCATCGCTGTAAAGGATTATTGACCTGTATTGTGTTCCGACATCATTCCCCTGCCTGTTAAGCGATGTTGGGTCATGCACCTGCATAAATATTTCAAGTATTTTGTCCAAAGAAATAATCTCGGGATTATAAAATATTTTGACAACCTCTGCATGGCCTGTCTTATCTGTACAAACCTGCCGGTAATCTGGGTTTTGTGTGAATCCACCAGCATATCCCGGTATAACTTTTTCAATTCCATTGAACATCGAAAAAATTGCTTCACTGCACCAGAAGCAGCCTGTTCCAAATACTATGTATTTATTTTCCATATTTTAATATTATAATTAGATTTATAATCCTTATGTAGTGGCATTCTATTATTTTAAAAGTTATAGAAGCCCTTTACAATTAATGTATATTGATGGAAATATTGTCGTATTAATAAGATATTTCATTTCAATTGCTATGAATATTCGAATTTAAAGAGAACAATAAAAAAATTTTTAATTCATTTAAACTATATAAAAAGCAGAATAAATAACATATGATAATACTTTAAAAATAATTTTACGTGATTATGTGCACAATCAATAATCATAGATGAATGCCAACTTTACACGGCACTGCCTGAATTAAAAGCGATTATAAATATAAAAGGTTTATATTCATTCCAGTAAAAAGATTGTTGGTATATGCACAGTTCGTTTGAATGAATCTGAACTTCAATGGGCTGCGTGCTACTGGAATTGCATGGCCAAATATCTTGAGGAAATTGCATGAAGTGAGCCTGTCAGTATCGACTCCAGAGATATTCTGCCAACATGGTATAAAGCGGGTTATAATGCTGTGTATAAGGAATGCATCAGGATTCTCATTGAATCAGGAAAAGATTGATCAAGATTCTTAAGAATTTTAGCACATTAACAATGCTGAATTAATAAATGCATTGTGAAATATTTTCAAAAGAGAAGTGGATCGAGGAATGAGCGGAAATGTGCATCAGGTAATAGCATAGGTTGGAAAAGTACAGAAAAAGCAATAATACATTGATATTGCTTCTAACAGCAAAAAGAATGGCATAGAATGCTTCGTTTAGAATGGATTGATTCAGGGGCAACCTGATAGAAAAGATGCAATATAGGTAAAGAAATAATGCCATTTGAGGGCTGCTAAATTTGAAATGATGAAAATTGATTCCCAATCTGCAGGCCAGTAAAAGTACATTGGCATAAAAAATATTTAGGATATTACATTCTCCTTTTTCTGATTACAATGGCTGACAGCCCTATTGCTATGGATGCTATTGCTGCACCTATTATTGCATATAATTCCAGAGGAGAGAGACCAAGATAAGAAGAAGATTTTTTACATTTTCATTTATAGACCTGGCTGTTTCTAAATTTTTTGGCATGCTAGTGGTTCCAGATGTGAAATATTTTATAACAATAACATCTTTACACAGTTTCTCTGGTTCAACCATGCCAGGAAATGTAGGTATATCATCAATGTTCTTCCATGAATCTGATTGGCCAACAATTAATTTTGAAGGATTATTATTTGATGCTTTTTTAATTTTAGCTGATCCATCATAATCTAATATGGGAACATTCGGCCCATCATTCTGGAATCTGAATTTCAGCTCATATTCAGTTATATTTGGTGCAGTGGGCATTATTGTATATCCAGCTTTCAACGCACCGAACATGATATACCGCTGTTCAACGATAGATGGGAACATTACATAGATATTTGCACCTTTTTTAATGTTTTTACTCCTTAAGAAATTGATGAATTTATTATAATTCTGGCACAGTTCATTATATGTCACTGACTTTTCAATATTCGATTCTGTATTAATGTATATAACAGCCTTTTTATTCAGGTTAGAAAATAATTTTTCAAAGATCTCTAATGCTAAGTTAAATGAACCTTCAAATTTTAAATTTTTAAACTCTGACAGGTTTTTATTTCTATTTTCAGGCATGAAAACAATGCGCCTCTATAAACTGTCCACATCCATATATAATTAACTTGACAATAAATATAAATGTTAATGTGAAGAAAATTATATTCAATGAAATGCCAACAAGATGAGGATTATATTTGAAATATTTGAGTGGTTAATTGAACTTTTCATTATATGATCTGAATAATTTGCTGCCGCATTATCGATTTAAATCTGGCACAGTGCCTACACCAGACCAGCATATATAGAATATAAGCAAATAAATAAATATACCTATTCCATTATAATTTCATGAAGATCCTCGAAATTGACGGAATGTGTGATTTGAAAATTAAATTAGAGATAAATAGTACGTTGAGCCTTTCTAATATATCAAAATACCTCAAAGTCAGAATGTCAGTATTTATAAAATCGAATTATGAGCCAGGTTCAACAGCTTTTCTCAAGTTCTTCATTTATAAGCCATTAGATCCAGAGATCAAATCATTATTATTAAATTCTTTTTCAGGCATTGAAAAGGAAAATTATATTGTAATTATAAAAGACTTTATGGATAGTAGAATTATAGAACTTATCAATAAACTCAATCAGGTTCCAACATTAATTATGAGTGAAACCACAGTAGAAGAGGGAAAGTTAATATTGAGGATGAGAATAAACCATAACTTTATTGGAGAATTGTCATCACTCTTGAGTGGATATATATCTATTCCCTATTTTATAGATGACATATTGATTGGAAAAAATGAAGGTTTACAATTTTTATTATCAAAAAAAAATGCAAGGATACCACTTTATTTTCTAAAATATTCTGTGCCCATCGCTTTGCTCAGTGATGACCCAGACGTCAAAATAATAGCCGGCAGTGACTGCGTTATTAATGTTCATGGAATGGAGTATCCAGATAGTGCATTCAATTCGCTGATCTTTTCAAAAGATAAATTACTCAAAAGTGACAATATGAAAAAGCTGATGGAAAATGATAATATTTATCAGTTTTATTTTAAAAATGAATTTTTATCAGGAATAAGAGAGATTGCCAATGACCACGGCATATTCAGAAATGATGAAATAATAAAGATAAATGGCAATAATATGGAAGGTTTTTTAACCATTGCATCATCAATGATCATGGACTATGTAGATATTCTCTTCTCTTCATCAATGTCTTATTTCAAGAAAAATGTAATTACTATAAATATTATATGCCCATTCGATTCTGAATTGCTTGCAAAACTCTAATAATATTTAGACATACATATATATGAATATCTTTATTTTGACTATTATTTATGAATTACATAAATTTATATATTGCAGTATAATCGTCATATTAATATAAATGGATAAAAGTGTTATTGAATCTATAATTTCAACAAAATTTTCGATTGATCCATCTAAACTTGAAATTGAGGAAAATAAAGAAATGGATTGTGGCAACACAAATTTTAAATTTGAGTATATTGCCACAGATAGGGAAAACAACATTGCAGTTCATATTTCTCCTGAAACAGATCGATTACAGGATATTATAATTTTCAACTATGCCGCAGATGAATGCAATTTCAAGGGTAAGCTATATTTGATAAGCTCTGAGCTCAATGATTATGAAACAAAGCTGCTCAGCGGATTCAATATTAAGATTGAGGATCTGAGGAACTATGGTAGTTCAGCTGATGATAAAAGATCAGCATTTGGAATACCTGAACTGGACGGAAAGCTGTCTGGGGGATTGCGGAAGGGATACGTTTATCTAATTTCAGGCAAACCTGGCGTTGGAAAAACTACATTATCCAGCATTTTTCTGGCAAATGGCGCAAAAATGGGCGAAAGGGGGGTGATGGTCCTCACAGATACTTATCCAGACCAATTCATTAGAAATATCAGCACAATGAATATTGGTTTTTTGGAGGCATTCAAAAAAAAGGATATTGAAGTTATGGAAATTTCTGACCAGATTCGCTCTATGAAATTTAATGTCAGCTCTGGCACACTTGATTTCAGGAAATTCATTACAAAGCTGGTTAATGAATTGAAGAGCTTTATCTTAGATAATGGAATAAAACGGGTAGTTATTGATCCCATAACGCCGTTGCTTATTGCAAATGATGATTATGTCAGCCTTCTACTGAACAGCCTTTCAATGCTTGGTGTTACTGTAATAATCACATCTGGTTTAAGAAATAGCGATTTAAGTGTATTCGGCATGGAAGAGTATTATGCATCAGGAATCATAAAATTGAATTACACAAATGGGGAGAATGGGCTCACCAGGTCATGTGAAATCATCAAAATGAGAGGAACAGCTTTTGACTCTTCGCCTCTAATTTATACCATAAATTCAAGTGGAATAAGTATTGTTAAAGCCAAAAAACAGAGAGAGGAAGTTAAAAAGCCAGAAAAAGGCATTCAAGAAGCTGAAGCAAATAATTATGATTCATCGCTCTTCAAACCCATAAGGTGATTTTCTGAAAGAAGCAACGCCGAGATTTATAAATGCCCTTACCATTGCCTCCATAATTTTTATTTTTGTAGGAATAGGTTCAGCTTTATATTCTGCTATAGTTTTAAGAAAGGGTACAACTGCCGATTATATATTCACATTCTGGTTCTGGCTTGCATCGGTATTTTTTGGGATTCAAAGTATTAATTATTTTCTATCATACAGAAGAAGTGCAAATTTATACCAATCAACTATTTCCAGTTCATACAATTCACTTTTGCGGGATAAGACAGCAATCCTGGTTCCAATTTACAATGAAGATAAACATCTTGTCAAAATAAATCTCATGGCAATATACTCTAATGTTTCAGATTCTTCTGTAATGTATGTGCTGGATGATTCTACCAATGGGTCCTCAGATTATTTAAAAGACATGTGCAAAAAACTTGGAATAACTTACATACACAGAGAGGATAGAACAGGTTACAAGGCAGGGGCCCTCAATAATGTATTGAGGACACTTGTTGATGTTGCTTATGTTGCTGTAATTGATATCGACCAGATGCCATCTCCAGATTTTATCAGAGAAACAACAGAAATCCTTTATAAGCACCCAAAGGCTGCCTTTGTCCAGGTACCTCAGGTTTACTGGAATACAGATGCAAACCCTCTGGCTGAAATGGCTCAGGCACAGCAATTTATTTTTTATGATATATTGACCGAGGGAAAAAGCATCGATGGAACGTTGTTTTCATGCGGTACAAATGTTGTTTACAGGCTTGAAGCCCTTAAATCTGTCGGTTATTTTGATGAAAGCAACATCGTAGAAGATATAGCAACTTCTGTGAAGATGTTTTCTAAGGGCTGGGATGGAATTTACTATAATAAAAAACTTGTATTTGGCAGAGCACCAACAACAATGAAAGGCTATTTAAACCAGCAGACCCGCTGGATGATGGGGTCACTGGCTCTGGCCCCGGGTATTTTTAAATTGATATTGACAAGCAAATCTTTTAATTTTTCTCAAAAACTTGACTGGTTTGCCTCATCAAGCTGGTACTTTTTTGGATTTGCTTACCTTGTCTTTTTGCTTGCTCCTTTTTTGGATATAATTGGCATAAAAGTTATCACAATAAACACCACATTGTATATCCTGGCCTGGATGCCATATACTGTATTAAATTTAACAGCATTCATATACAGCCAGTTGAATAAAAAAGCGCCATGGCATTATGTATTTTATAATATGGCTGCAAATGCAGTTATATTTCCAACCAGCATAATTTCTGCCATAAGTGTTCTGTTCAAGAAGAAAAAACCATTTATAACAGCACGTACTGGAGATAAGCTTCCATTATACCACTTCTGGCCACAGCTGATAATTATTGTAATTCTTTCCATATCTGTTGGATTCCTTCTCTACAGGCATACAATCTTTGATGATGTGACTGCTTTCTGGGCACTGTTCCAGATTATGCTCCTTTCACCGATTTTTATACTTAATAAAACTCCAAAGATAACCGACATAGATGAGCCGGCGTTTAAAATTTTTAATTAAATTTGCATGAAAACATTTTAATAGAACTCACCAATAATAGCCTATGAATTTAAAGGAGATTAATATGAAGCCATGGAATTATTTTGAAATTACATTCAATGATAATTCATGGGAATTGGGAATTACAAAAATAACCGGATTGAAACTATCAGGCACAATAACCAATGAGTATGATAAATACATATTGAATATTTTTATTCCCAGAGAAAAGTACCAAACTGTTTTAAATAGCTCTTTTGATTGCTCATCATTAATTGAAAGAAAGGAATATTTCCTCTTAAGGGTGAATTTTAAAAACATGGCAATAATGGAGTTCATCAGAGCAAGCGATATGATAGAGGGCCTTTT
>JAVYST010000013.1:0-10202 GCA_038729085.1 Ferroplasma sp.
AAAAGGTAAAGAACCATGAAAAAACATTTTCTAAGCAGGTAATGGAAAGAAAGAATGTAATGGAAAATTTAAATGCGGAAGTTGAACCAATATTTGTTGTTATAGCGGATAACAACTTCGACAAAATAGTGAGAAGGTTTGCAGCGTCTCTTGAAGAAAAGTTCACATTTGAGGAACCCAGTGGCGTTAAAAATTCTATTTTTTTCCTGACAGATACCGAGAAAATAGACAAATTGAAGAATGCCGTAAAAAATGTTCAGGGAATAATTGCAGATGGGCATCACCGCGCAACTGCTATAAGGGAATTGTATAAAGAAACGCACAATAATTTCTGGAAATATGCCATATCATATATTACATCTATATACGATGCAGGCTTAATGATAGGGGGCGTTGATAGGCTCGTATACGGCATTAATTTTGAGGCAAACCTTGCAAAAATAAAAAATTTATTTGATGTTGTGGATGAAAAATCGATAATCGATAGTGACCTTATACAGATATACAGCAACGGGCATGTCTATTCTATTACGCCAAAACAATTTATTATAGATGAATTATTTGGAAAAAATTTTCCACTGTCTACTGAGATTATAAACAGAATTCTGTTTAATGAGGTATTTGGCCTTACTGATCAGGAAATTGAAAAAAAGGTGGGATATATCTATAATGCCACAGATGCAATAAACTCTGTAGATAAGCATGAATGCAATTTTGCAATAATAGTACCGCCATGGCATAAAGATGTTTTCTTAAGCCTTATACTTGAGAATAAGATTCTGCCACAGAAATCAACATATTTTTATCCAAAAATTCCATCTGGAATTGCTATATACTTCAGGCCATCGTAGCTCAGCTGGTAGAGTGGCTGATTCGTAATCAGCAGGTCGGGGGTTCAAATCCCCCCGGTGGCTTTAATGTGAAAAAATTAGATATACATAATATAATAAACAGATAATTGCAAAGAGAAAACTCATTAAGGAATTATGCCAATAATTCAAACGCAATAAAATCTATTGCAAGTATACAACCAGAACAGGCTATAGCAAAATCCATCTATGAGGTTCAAACTCCATTTTTTTCCATAACCGCTGTTATCTATTAAAATAAAATATAGAAAAGATTTTTGAATATGTGCAGGTAAATGCTGTTAATCAAAAACTGAGTAAAGTATTGATAAATTTATATGCTATCCGATATTTAGAACTTATTTAAAATTCTAATAACAGCTGAGCTGATAATAGGCCTATAATTGCTGTTATTGGCATAGCGTATATATTCTCTGGGCTCGGGCTAAATATATAAAATAAAAATATGCTCATATCAGTATTGGCGTATATGCCACTGTTCATATATTACGATTCGAAAATAATGTGAAAGCCAGAACATTAACTTGCTGTGTGATTTTCACCATTATAAATAACAGCTATATTCAGAAACAGGCACATATTTAATAAATATTCCTGATATTTCAGTATGAAAACATTCATATCTTAATTTTTCTATATTTTATATAAAACATTATGTCATAAGATAATTTCAATGTGCCCGCGGCAAAGAACATGAAAGGTGGGAATATATATAGCATGTATCCTACTATTCCCGGGCCAGGAATCTGTGACCCGTTTCTCACTGCGGAAAAAATTGTATTGCTTTTTACCCGATAATTTTCATCTATTATTGTATTAACTAACGTGTCTCTTGCTGGAACATCCATCTGGCTTGTAGTTTGCCTTAGATATAAAAAAAGCTCACTTAATATCAATGAATGAATTACTGGCACTAAAATTAAAAATATGTTGCTGATAGAATGGGTATAGACCATTGTTCTGATCAATCCAATTCTGCCCGATATCACTGATGACAATAATATAGATATTGTTGTTATAACATTTACAAATATGAATATGAAACCGGCTGTACTCAAAGATATATTATATACAAACTTAAACCACAAAGAGATCATTGAAACAGTTACCATCCCTCCTGCAAGGGCATCGATTGAAAATAGCACAGATAATGATTTAACATGATTTCTTGTATTTGCATTAAGGCCCTTTGCTCTTATTTTTTTATTATCTGGAAATTTTATGAATAAATATAAAATAAACTGCAATACAGCTACAATGAAAAGTACAAAAAATATTGTTCTATAATCAACATCGACATACAAGAAAAGAAAAATTGATGAAATTATCGATGAGCTGTAAGATAAAAAGTTATAAAATGAAAATGCTATATTCCTGCTTTTTATCTCTATTTCATATGAACTTATTGCATATTGCTCTATCGGCTGATTTGGGCTGATGTCCCTGCCTGATAATGAAATAGAGCCTAACATGAGAGATAGAATAAATATGCAATAATTCATGAAAAGATAATTTAAAAACATTGCAAGTGCCAATAAACAGGATATTAAAAACATCTTTGAGTTGTTTTTCAGCCTTATTAATGGAAATAAATATATAATTAAGGTAGAAAAAATTATGCTGAAGACAATAACTATGCTGATGTCAAATATATTTATGTATTCTGACAGATAAAATGGTGTTATTATAGCCAGCACTGATAATATAAAAGCCCGAGATGATTTTGAGAATGAGATTATTATGCTTTTGTTTTCCATATATCATTATGTAATAACATCTTCCCTATCGCAAACAACGTGAAGTTCATACTTCACAGAATAAAAATTTGTAGGCTTCCAGACTGAAGTTCCGGAGCTGTTGCACTTTCTACAGGCACGAATTGGGGAATGCTTTTTCATACTTTTTATAATTTCTCTAATCATAATAAATATTTGCAATTCATTCACATCGCAAGCTCAGTGGCTTTCTTGCTTAAACACCTTGTAATATAAAAAATATTTTAGTGAAATTACTGTTTAAAAATAATGTATTTAATGAAATCTAACAAATATTTATCTGTATTGGCCTTTGAAATAATATAACAGAAAACGTATATTGATAGAAGAGTTTCTGGTTCCTTAATACAAAAACTGATAAACATGCATTATGGACAGCCCTTATGAATGCTATAATGAAATAGCGGAAATGCCTGTAAATAGTATCCATATAAATATGCAAGATTGTGTACGGGATAGCAATTTTTACTAAAATTAATAAATATTCAAAGCCCACATGTAAAATGGCATATAAGTTATTTTTATATTCCCCATTTCTATTTCTCTGTATGTATCATATGTAACAATTTTTCCATTATTCAAATTAAACATTTTGCATGCTTCAATTAAAGGCTTTGTTTCCCTTTTATCTGTTTCATTGTCAGATATATCGTATGATACATTTATAATTTCTTTAGTTTTACCATCAATAAAAAAATCTATTTCACCAGAATTTAATGGGATGTAATATATATCATCATGCCTGTTATTGCGCAATAACTCCATATAAACAATATTTTCAAGTGCCCTGCCCTTGTCAATGCCCTTAAATAGATTAGATATGCCTGTATCTACAGAATATAATTTTAAACTGGATGATATTCTTTTGGCGTAGCTTTTATCATATTTTTCTACAGAATATACGGCAAATGTAGATTTAACATATTCAATAAAATTCAATATGGTTGTCCTGCTAATTTTATAACCAAGGCTATTAAATTGGTTATATAA
Source organism: Ferroplasma sp. (assembly GCA_038729085.1). Taxonomy (GTDB): domain Archaea; phylum Thermoplasmatota; class Thermoplasmata; order Thermoplasmatales; family Thermoplasmataceae; genus Ferroplasma. The sequence goes on from JAVYST010000013.1 coordinate 3,635, forward strand.
TTTTACAGAACTGAAATATCCAGAATAATTCATTAAAACTAATTTAAGGAATAATTTCATGGATGATATTTCCCTTATATTATATCTTTCGACGATATCTTTATAGAATATTGAATCAAAATATGATGACAGTATGTTCAACTTAATATTCACATCGGATTCAATAGCAATTTCAGGGAATGAACCGTATTCCATGAACTCATCTAAAAATTTTAATACAATTCCTTTATCTGTAGAATAATATATGCTTTTATCAAAATTTATTTTTTTTATTTTTAAAAATTCCTTAAATGACAATGGATAAATAATATAATTTATATTTCTTCCTGATAATGCTGTTGATATTTCCTGGCTTAATAATTTTGATGACGACCCTGAAATTATTATTTTATACTCTTTAAAATCATAAATTTTCCTGATCCATTTTTCCCAGTTTTTTACATTCTGTATTTCATCTAAAAATATATATATATCATTATTTTTATCATAGTTAAATAACTCATCATACGCTATTAGCATTTTATCCATATCCGTGGCATTTATGTTAATAAATCTGTCATTTTCAAAATTTATATAGATAATATTTTCACTGTTTATTTTATTTTTTATAAGCTTATTTATTAAATTCATCATGATGCTTGTTTTGCCAGATCTCCGGACACCAGCTATTGTAATAATTTTATTTGTATCTAGATTTATATTTATATCACGATTAATTAAATCAGGTATTTTAAAATTCTTCCACAGTGTTAAAACATATTTGAAGTCTTCAATATCTACCATATGTTCTCTATAATGGACAATAATATATAAATATTGTTTTTTATGCTGAACATATTTGTTGATGACTGTTATTAAAGCATCTGGGAACATTTAAATTATCTATTTTCACAAAACTTCGCCTTTAAGTTTCTCTAGCAATGGCCATTCTTTATTCATGGCTTCTCCATCAACTTTGCATCTTTTTCTGTACCCATTAATTTCTCTAATCCATTTCTTTGCCCATTTCAATATAACATTGTATATATCCGATTTATCTAAATTGCAATATTCCATATTTCATTGCTTCCATATGTTTAAAGAGGCATTCTTTCCTGTTTTTTAATAGATAATATTGTTGAAACAGGAGAGTTTATATTTACACAAAATTATGCACAGGCCATTCTTTATACAAAAGCTGATAGGCATGCATTCTTATTTCATATCATATCCCAATATCAGCCAGAGCGTTGTTTATTGTTCATCTCCTGAATATATATTATTTTGAAATAAGATTGCAATAAACTTCTATCCCGTAGCATTGATGGCTCTATTTAATTTATACCATTTTATATAAATTCCTTAGCAAAAACAATTTTATCACCATTGAAAATTATAGCCAGTTCATAACTGCGATCAATATCACTGAAGCTTACATGTCCAGTCCAGTTATAGGTATATTTATCATATTTCAGTTCTCTGATTTTAATGTTATCTGCAGAAATATATTTTCTGTTAACATAATCCTGCAGGAACTGAATTGCCATATTTCTATCCATTCTTGGGAAATCCCAATATCAATATTTAACCTATCTACTATATCAGAGGAAAAGAATTTAAAATCTATATATTAAGGATATTCAAATAATTGCGCATATCACATAAAACTCAGTTTTAGAAAGAAGGAAAAAGAAAATTTTAAACAGGCTTGCAACAGAATTAATGATTAATAAAGGAAGGGTTCAGAAAAATTTTTGAGGATATTGCTTGCATTCCAAAAATTAGCCAAATCAAAAGGTTGAAAGCCTGCAATGGCTTTGGTTGCAGAGAAAATAGTTAAGTAATAAACTCGTAATTATGGTATTAATGGACACTCAATTTTTGTTGAATAATTTATGGGTAATTATTGCTGCATTGCTTGTATTCATTATGACAGTTGCTGTCGGCTTTTTAGAAATTGGGGAATTGGGCAAAAAATTTAATAGAAGTCTTTTAAAAACTCTTATGATAAGCGGGATATCGCTTGTTGTTATGGCAATTGTTGGTTTTAATACTGCATTTGCACCCACAATTTATGGCATTATTGGGAATCCATTTTATTATAACGGATCACTGTTATTTGATATATTTTCCAGAAATCCACAACAGCTATTGACATCTACATGGTGGTCAATGGCAGCAAAATATTTTGGGACTGGATTATACACCAGTACATATTTTTTATTTGAAACTGCATTTGCCTCTGTAACATTAGCTCTGGTAGGCGTGGTTGTCCTGAAAAAAGTGAAGTTAACTGCTTTTATGATTTTTGCTGTTGTATATTTTATATTTATCTGGAACATGCCTGCTGCATGGATCTGGAATCCCACAGGATGGCTGTATAAGATAGGAATGCGTGATTTTGCAGGGGGACTTGTAGTCCATGGGGCCGCAGGTGCTGCCGGACTTGCTATACTTGTAAAAATACATAGAGAGGAAAAGAGAAAAAAAATAGATCAGACATCCGATAAAATCAAGATCAACAATGAATGGCTAACTATAGCAATATTATTATTATTAATGGGCTGGTTCGGATTTAATCCCGGCAGCGTACTGGCGTTTAACAGTGAGGCATTAATGGTTGTCATTACAACTTTTTTGGCCGCCGCAACAGCAATGCTGTCACTGGCCGCCTTCACTTATATTTTTTTAAAAAGGGTACCGAATATACTGGATGCAGTGAATGGAACCCTGATGGGATTGATTATAATTACACCACTTGCTGGCTATGTAAGCCCAGGAAGCGCGATTATACTGGGATTCATAGGTGGCCCATTATATATAGCCGGTGAAAAATTATTTTACAGAATAAAATGGATTGATGATCCTATCGGCCTTTTGCCCGGACATTGGTTGGGAGGCATCTTTGGTGTATTAATGATAGGGTTTTTCACCCAGCGGGCTTTTGCTGTAGCTTCAGGCGGGAAAAATCTTCCCAATGGCCTTTTTTTCAATGGCGGCCTTCCTGCTGTATACCAGCTGGGAACAGAAAGTTTAGGTATTTTAGCTGTAATGCTCTTTGTATTTTCAGCATCATATCTTTGCCTCTACTTAATTGGAAAAGTGACAAATGGCATAACAATTTAATTATTCAGCTTATTTATGAAGAATTATGCTATCTGCCTGGAAGCTACATTTCAATATAAAACCTTCAAGCTTTACATATAAGCATTGAATATGTGAAGCATAACAGCCCATTCTGAATTAAAAGTTCTTGATTGGCTTATTTATAGGAAAACATAAAAGTTATAGGGCAGGCATACATATTTTATAAAATGGCACAATAAGATTGCACGGGGATGATGAATGAACATAAATAAATGTCCGCTCAGCAGTGGATTAAAACACTTAAATGGGAAATGGGAACCGTTAATATTGAAGTTCCTTATCCTAAATGGAGAATCTGGTTATGGAACACTTTATAAAAATCTCAGTGGCATAACTCCAAAGGCTTTAAACAGTGCATTAAAAAAGCTCCTTGATGGCATGATAGTCGAAAAAAAGATATTGTCGACAGTTCCTTATCGAGTTATGTATAAGCTTACTGAAAAAGGAAAGGCCCTTGAGGAGCCTTTAAATAGAATAGAAACAATAGAGGCAAATTGCAAGGAATGAAAGAATTAAATACAAATTTCTGGGTTATCATATATGTTTAAAAACATTTCAATTGAGAATAAATCCATCGCAAGAATAATTAAAATAACAGCCCTTTTTGTACTCCTGTCAATCGCATTATATATAGCTGCATCACTTATTGGCAGCATTTATACGCTTTCAATTCATTATAATATGCTATTCAAAATAGGCATAGTTTTTGTTATCATAGTAGACATATTATATGCTGCTATAATTTTACTTTATAGAAATTTAGAAAATGCCAATATTGATGATAAGTTCATATTTTTAACTATAATTTTATTTTTTGCAATATTTATCTCGGAAATAATCATTGAAATAGCCAGTGGAATCTCCATATTTCCTGCAATCATTGGAATTGTTGGGCTTTTCTTCGCAGTATTATATTATTATTTAAAGGATGATGATGTATTATCAAGAATCATGATTATAATTAGTGCCATCATGGCATATCTCGCACTTGCATCCTATCCATTAAAGGCTTTTGCATATATATTTGGTACTTCATATTTCAATTCAGCCCTGTGGGCCCAGGCTTTTATAATATTTGAAATATTCCTTCTCTTATCGTTTATTTTCAAGGATAGCAGCATAATAAGCGATTTGCTTTCAAGTGGTGGAAAAGCCCTTGCAATTTTTATTTTTGGCATAGGCATGCTGATAACTGGTGGAGAATTGATTGCTCCCAGTTTCCCAGGATTTCCTGCTGCCATAGGTGGTTCAATGGATGCTTTGCTCACCATTTCTGGAATATTTGCAATCATATCGGGAATATTTATAATAGTTTTATCAGCAATTGATTTCTATTTAGAGGTTATAAAACCAAGAATTCGGTTCATACGATAAAAACTATATTTAATCAAGATATTATAGTCCATGGTTTTTGATGATTTAAATGAATATATAAAATTTCAGGAAAACAACAACGATCTGGTACACATCCATGAAGAGGTTGATCCAGACCTTGAGCTAACTTACATACTGAGCGAGGAAGAAAGAATTGGGAAAAAACGCACTATGGTTTTTGATAATGTTAAAGGGTCCTCGATGCCTGTTATTGGCAATATATTTTCAACAGATAAAAAAATTGAGGCAATACTTGGTGACACGCCATATAACATAGGATTGAAACTTAAGAATATTGCCCGTGTACCTGATGATTCAGAATCTATGGTTTCCAGGGGACTTGAGATGCTGAAAGAAATGAGTGGAATCAAGCCAAAGGTTTATGGGCGAAAAAACTCAGAATTTGATGTACTTGAGCCTGATCTAGCACAGTATCCAATCACTAAAAACTGGCCAATGGATGGGGGGAAATATATAACAATGCCAGTTGTTATTACAAAGGATCCGGACACAGGAGTAAGAAACGTAGGAACATACAGGATGCAGGTTTATGACAGTGAAACTGTTGGTATGCACTGGCATATCCATAAGGGTGGTGCAACACATATGGCAAAATATAGAGATGAAGGAAAAATAATGGATGTGGCTGTATCTATTGGCGTAGACCCATTAACTTTCTTTTCATCAATAGCACCGCTGCCAGAAGGAATTGATGAATTCTCATTCCGTGGAATATTAGCAAAAAAACATATTGAATTAATAAAAGGCGAAACGGTCAACATAGAATACCCCCGCAGTTCACAGATAGTCCTGGAAGGATATATTGATCCAAAGGAAACCAGAATTGAAGGCCCATTTGGCGACCATACAGGGTACTACTCACTTGAAGAAGAATTTCCCGTATTTCATGTTAAAAAAATTGTTCAGAAAAAAAATCCAATATATGCTACAACTATAGTTGGCAAATTATGGCATGAAGATGTAAGAATAGGAAAGGCAATAGAAAGAATGTTCCTGCCTCTTGTACAGATACAGATACCGGAGATTGTGGATATGAATATACCTGAGGAAACAGTAGTCAGCAATATGATTGTTGTTTCAATCAAAAAGCGTTATCCGGGACAGGCAAAAAAAGTTATGTTTGCTATCTGGGGTACAGGCCAGATGATGTTTACAAAGATCGTTGTTGTAGTTGATGATGATATTAATATTCATGATATGAAACAGGTCATGTGGGCTATGACAACAAGAATAGATCCTGTTAATGACGTTTTTATGGTTCCGGGTACGCCAACTGATTCGCTTGACCATCCGGCCCGCCTTTTTAATTATGGCTCTAAAATGGGAATTGATGCCACAAAGAAATCACCTGCAGAAAATTATAACAGGCCATGGCCAGATACCTTATCAATGGATGAAAATATATCATCAAAGGTAGACGAACTTATTAAAAAATTGGGAGAAAATTCTAAATAATTATTGAATTTTTGTGAAGCTCAGGGCAATAAAACTATTTTTTACATTGATTTTCTTTTCAAATCCATCAAAGTTAATTGAATCTGCATACTTCTTTGAGAGGGAATGCTTCTTCTGTGGAGCTGTTGATTTGTAATACTCCTCCATATACTCTATTATCATAAATGTTCCATTTTTATTCAATTTTGAAAGTATATACTGAATATTTTTTTCCCTGTCTGCCCAGTGATGGAACGAAAGGCTTGTAAATATAAGGTCAAAACTATTTTTGAATGGTATATCTCGGCTGCTTCCCTGTGAGGAAATTCCTTTTATTCCATATTTTCCAAAGTTTTTTGCTTCGGTTTTTACCATAAACAGTGAAGGATCTATAGCAAAGAGGCTGGCAGAGGGGAATTTTTTGGCAACCATGACGGACAGGCGCCCGGGTCCTGCCCCAATATCAAGTATCGATTCAGGATGGAGATTTTCCATGTTATCTAAGGCAAAATTATACATGCCGGTTAAAAAATGCCATGCAATATGGTCATAGAATAGGGTGGTAAATCTCCCAAATTTTTCTTCTCCATCTATATAGTAATCAGACATAGAT
>JAVYST010000013.1:10302-28786 GCA_038729085.1 Ferroplasma sp.
AACCATTTCAGATGCTGAATTTAATAATAATTTAAAATAATTATTTTATAATTAAATTAACATGCAAGAAAATTGTAAAAATGTGATATTTTATATTCACAATAAAAAGAAACGACTTGCGTTCGAAAAATGTACCAAACATAAAAATATAAGCATTCCAGAACAGGCATGGAAGGCAAGATTATGGGCCATGCAATGATTTTAACAGCTAAGCGGTTGTTTTTTATTGGCTATACCATGAGTGGACTGTATCCGGAAGCAACTATCTCATCTTAGATAAGGCAGACCTTTTGAATTGCATTATAATGCTATTAATAATAGAATTTAGATAGCTCTGCCAAGATATAAAGACAGGCAATACAGATTTTATATTATTTAAAAAATTTTTTCAAAATGGTACCGTGAATTTATTGCATCTCAGGAATGAGGAAATTTAATCCAGATTCTGGATATGCATTCAGGCATATTGCTATAAAAATTAAGAGAACTGAGGTGATATGGATTTATGGAAAGTTATGGATATACCTGGAACTAAGGATATGTATTTCAAATCAATTAATAGCATTTCCTTCAATGAAGGCAGGCATTTTATAATAAGATGAAGAAACATTCCCGGAAATTTTTGCCTGTGGAATAATGATATGGTATTATATCTGCTAGGTTTAACTATATTGGAGATGATAAGTTCCAGAGGCACATATTAATACGGTTAACAGAAATCATAATCTGATAATTATATTTAAATTGCATATAAAAGAAACACAGATTCTTTGTTGAATACTCTATCCTTTTCAGTATCTATGCCGCTTGAAAATATCTATGCAATGTTTTCCAATTTGATAATTTAAGCATAGATTCTAATGCAATTATGCAATAAGGCCATCTGGAAATAAAGGAAGTTCTGAATTCTTGTGTACATATACGATAGTTTATTTAAGAAATACAAAATTTACATATAAAATAATGAAATTATCCATGGATAAATATGGTACTATGCGTCATGTATAATTTAAAGCTTAGTGAAACACATCCTTCAACCATCTGCGTCCTGGCCTCAAAATTTATAGATTCATTGAATGATTTCGTTGAAGTGCTCACATCACCACTTCAGGACGAAAGCCTGGAAGAATTTATAGAAAGTTATGCCAGAACGGATGAAATTATGCCAGAGGATAAGACTATTGGCTTTGTTATTATAAATAAAAATAAAAGTGTTTTATCACTTAATTTCAATGATGGGACACTGGACAGAGATAAAATTGGAACGGTTGTAGATAAGTATAAAAAATTAGGATATAAAACAGAAATTGAATTTTCTTAATACATGGTAAGATTGTAAAGCTTATCAACTTCCTGATAATGTTCCAGAGAATCAATTCCAAGAATCCTGCTGATTTTTATCATATGCTCTTCAGGGCTTTTATCATAAAGTTCACGCCACATTATAAGCCTATTTTTATTTCTGTCAAACAATACCGTTTCACCGTATTTCTGTACACAGTGAATTGCCTCTGCGGCTTCCATTGGAGTTTCTACATTATTAAAACATTCTATATAACTCATAGATCATTGCACCTCTTTCCATCAAATGAGGGATAATTGACATTATACCTGTTTAATGAATATGTAATAGCATCAATAAGATTCATAATATATTCATCATAATTAGTAACATCTGGCAATACCTTAAACTTTGTATCTGATAAATTTTTATAAAGTTCATCTGTAGAGATTTTATTGGAGATTGAATCCAGTATTAAATTTAAAAACTCCATGCCCATCAGATTGTTCTTCTTTTTATATTTAGCAATATTTTTTGAAACAATGGAGTAAGCATTATCTATATCGCCATTCACCATAGATATTTTAAATATTTCTATAACATCTTCTATATTCATATTACCACCTATATTACAGCTATACCAACAAGATATGTGTATAACATAAAGGAAAGGCCAAGCCCAATCGTTATCAATCCCATTATTATTACACTATATTTAATTCCCGGTGCAAGATAGAAATCATTACTGCCTTTTTTTCTGTATGAGTATATTATTATTCGGAAATAATAGAATATAGATATTGCACTATTTATTATAGCTATAACTGCCAGCCACCATAAATCTCCAATTATCAGGGAGAAGAACAGAAAATATTTTGCTATAAACCCTCCTGTCAGTGGGACACCAGCAAGGGAAAGCAACATTATTGCAAGAAATAAGGCTGTCCAACGTGATTTTCTGCTCAGTCCAATAATATCATCTATCATTACTTTATCCTTTTTCACAAGGCTCATTGCAATGAATGGGCCCGCCTTCATAAATATGTATGCCAAAGCATAGAACATAGCTGATGCAATGGCAAATCTGATGAATATTGATTTTTGGACGAGGACCGCAGGATAATATGAATACCCTATCAGGGCAAATACCATAATCATGTATCCTGCCTGTGCTACGCTTGAATATGCAAGTATGCGCTTTAAATTGTTTTCTGAAAGTGCAGCAAGATTTCCATATGTCATGGTAAGTATTGCCAGAATGGCAAAAAAGTAGAAAACATAGTTATAATCTGGAATAAAGCCAAGGAACAGGAATTTTAACAGTATCATGTATGCTATTAATTTGCCACCAGTTGATATAAAGGCAGAAACAGCATTTGGGGCACCGTCATAGGTATCTATAGCCCACTGCTGCATTGGAAATATTGCAATTTTAAAGCCAAATCCTATTGTTATGAATAGAAGTGCAAGCAAAAGTGCATGATTGAAATCTAGAGTTCCAACTGCCTGAAGGTTAAATGTTCTTGTTGAAAGGTAAAAAAAGGCAATACCCATAATATTGAATGCAGTTCCTATAGTGCTTATCATGAAATACTTCAGCGAAGCTTCAAGATTTCGCCTTGTCTTATTGAATGCCGTTAAAATATAAGTTACAATGCTCACGCCTTCAAAAGAAACGAACATTATGAGTATATTGTATGTAAACGCTGCAATAACCATGGCAAGTGCCATAAAGAGCAGAAGAGCATAGAAAACATCATGCCTTCCATTTATATCGTGCATTGAAGGCACAATAATAACCATAATAGATATTATAAATATCAGTGCCCAGTACATATTGAATGAACTGAAAGTGAGTGAAAACAGGTTATAGTTAGCAGGTTCAAGCAGAATAAGGATAAACGCTATAATTAAAACTGCAAATGTGAATGCTGCAAGCAGCTTCTTATTCTCGCTTTTTAACCCTATTGCAAGTGCAATAAATCCAGATAATCCGAGCAATATTAATACATAAAAATATTCGAAATTCATAGTATTCCCCCTAGATGTGAAGCATATGCAGTTAATAGCTTAAATGCCAGCGTTGGATATACCCCGAAGAATATTGTAGATAGAAGCATTAACAACAGTATAAGGAATTCGGTCTTATTAATTTCCTTGAGGCGGCCAAGCCTTTCGTTATAATATCCAAAAATTGTTCTCTGAGCTGCCCAGATGAGAAATGAAGCCGTGATTATAAGGCCAAGCACAATGAATAAAGTATAAAGCCCGATACTCTGGAATGCAGAAACTGTAACTGCGAATTCTCCAATGAAACCCGCCATTGCAGGAAGCCCCAGTGAACCAAGCATTCCTGCCAGCAAGAACGAAGATAATACAGGTATTTCACGATTCAGGCCACCGAGGCCGTATATTTTCGATGTGTTTGTACGCCTGTAAATAAATGAAAGCGATGCAAATATAAGTGAGGCAACGAAAGCATGTGCAAAGACCTGAAACATGCCACCAGCTAGATCAAAAACCCTAACATAGCCTGTGGATAAGGCAGCAGTGCCAAATGCTATTAATACAAAGGACATTTCAGCAGCACTGCCATAGGCAAACATTCTTTTTATATCCTTCTGGAACAGTGCAGAAAATGAAAAGTATATAATGCTTATAATTCCAAGAGCTATAATTAAATATATCAGGTCTCTTGGAAAAAATGAAACAATAGGATAGAGTATTCCAAGCAGGCCATAACCGCCCATGGCTACAAGTCCGCCAGAAAGCAATATGGTACCGGAAAATGGTGCATCAGTATATGCATCTGGAAGCCAGACATGAAGTGGAAATGTGGGCAATTTTATGAGGAATGCAAAAAGGAAGCCAAAGATGATGAAATACAGGCCGAAACGGGGAATAGAAGATATAAATGAAAGCATCATTAAATCATGAAGCTGGAATGTAAAAATTCCTGTATTTATAAAATAATATGTTGATAATGTAAATATGGATAAAAGAAGGAATAATGAACCGATATGCGTATAAATAAAGAATTTCAATGAACTTCTTTCCTTATTTCCAGTGCCATACTTCCCAATTATAAAGAAAACCGGTATAAGAACAACTTCCCAGAATATATAAAAGAATAAAAGGTTCCTTGTTATAAATAAGCCTACCAACCCAAAACCGGCTGCCATAAATAACCCATAGAAATAGGCACCATGTGATTTGCTGCCCATTAATACAGCAAAGAGCGTGATGAATATGGACATAATGACAAGAAGATCTGTGAATCCAGTTAAGCCTATTGAAAAGTTGATTTTTATAAGTATATTATTTGCCGAGAATTTTGCCAGCAATATATTATAATATGAAGCAACACCGCCGGAATAATCAGAAAATTCCATGAAGGAATAAGATATGAACAGTATAGCCAGTATGGCAAGGGATATTATGGATACAGTTTTTGAGTACTTTCCACCAAAGAAACTGGCAGCAGTCAACAGAAAGAAAAGTATAAAGAAGTAAATTAAAAACATTATAGCACCCCCAACAATTCTATCACTATGAATATTACAGTAATGCCGATTATAAGAAAGGCAGCATAATATGGAATGTATCCTGTCTCAATTTTTCTGAATGTAGCCCCAAGCCTTGAAATATCTTCGCCACCGCGGTCCATGCTCTTATCATACCATTTATCACTGGCGCCAATAGCGTGTGAAACAGGCAAAATTATGCGCTCTGCTATAATTTCTGTATATAATTTATCAATGTAAAATTTATTTTTAATAACTCTGTACAGAATATTGTGGCTTATATCTAAATTGCTGTAAACAGTGTATCTGTAAATTATGTAAGCTATGCCTATGCCTATCAGTGAAAATATGACCGGCAGAACCTCTATTCCAATAGGTGGCGTATAAATAAATACAGAACTGTCAATAAATCTATAAAATGGTTTCTGGACAATGCCTAAAGTCAATGATAGAAATGCCAGTACCATCAATGGCACCAGATACCTCAATTTTGGATCGTGTGCATTCTCAGCCAGTTTCGACCTTGGTTTACCAAGAAATACAAGAAAGTACATTCTGAATATATATGTTCCTGTTAAAATCTCACCAGAAACAAGAAGCAGCCATGGTATTAAATTTCCCGATATGGTGAAATATTCATATGCAGCTGAAATAATCTGTCCCTTTGAAAAATATCCTGCTGTTGGAGGAATTGCAGCAAGTGTCAGTGCTCCAATAAGCATCAATATTGCAGTCACGGGCATTCTTTTGAATAATCCACCCATGTCTTTTATGTTTCTCAATTCCATAAGGCCAAGAAGTATAACAGCGGCTGCCATGAATAATAATGCCTTGAACGTTGCATGTACAACAAGGTGGTACATTGCAAATGATACACCAGAGTAGCCAATAACTCCACCAAGCCCGATTGAAGCCATCATGTAGCCCAGCTGGCTTATTGTTGAATAGGCCAGAACCCTCTTGATATCATTCATGACTATAGCAAGTATTCCAGCATAAAAGGCTGTGAAAGCACCTATGATAGTTACAATATATAATGAATAAGGAGCTGCATACTGAAATAGCGGAAACAACCGTGCAACCAGATAAACACCGGCCGTAACCATTGTAGCGGCATGTATAAGTGCTGATACTGTTGTTGGGCCTTCCATTGAATCAGGTATCCAGACATGGAGCGGAAACTGTGCAGATTTTGCTACTGCACCGCCCAGAAATAGAAGTGTTGCCATTGCAAGGGTATTTTTTCCAATCTCTGCTGCTATGAGCTGTGCGTGCCCTATAAGATAAGGTATGCTTAATGGGCTGACGCCTGCTGGTATAAAGGATAAAAGCCTTGCATACAGTACTCCCATTCCTATGATAAACAACAGGTCTCCCACTCTTGTAACTATAAATGCTTTCTTTGCTGCAGCAGCAGCATTTGGCTTGAAGAACCAGAAGCCAATTAAAAGATAGGAACAGAGGCCAACAATTTCCCAGAACAGAAATAATAAAACAAGGTTGGATGAAACCACAAGGCCGAGCATTCCAGTGATGAACAGTGATGTTTCTGCAAAGTAGATGTTTTTTCTTGGATCATCTTTCATATAAAACATAGCAAATATATTAATCATTAATGAAATGAATGCAACCATCATTGCCATTAATATGGTCAGATGGTCGATGTAAATTCCAAAATTTATATTGTAAAACCACTGATAATGTGAATAGATAAAGCCATGGTGCAGTAAATAAATGTAACCATACAGGACAATAATTAAAGAACCGGCGACCATAATGCTGCTGAAGATTCCAGCAAGCGATTTCTTATATTTGCCAATAAGGTATTCGGCAGGAAAAGCTATAAGTGGCAATAGAAATATCAAATAATAAATGCTCACCATTTTATATCCCTCAGCAACGATATGTTAATTTTACCATATTTCTTTGATATTACAGTAAATATTCCTATTCCAACTGCCGACTCTATTACGCCTATAGCTATAACAAAGAGCGCAAACACCACAACATCCACCGAATAATAATAGGCGGCAACACCAACGACATCCAGAAGTGCAGCATTAATTACAATTTCCAGTGAAATGATCACTTTCATTCCAACTTCAGAAGTTAAAATACCGTATATTCCAATGGAAAACAGAATTAGCGACAGATAAAAGATATATATTATATTCATTGTTCATCATCCCGCACAATATACAAAACCCCAACTATAGAGGCAACAAGCAATACAGAAAGCAGTTCAAATGGAATCAGGTAAGTAGAAAAAAGCAGCGTGCCTATTGATGAGAGATTTTCCGGTACTGGACTGAAGCTGCCGCTCAGTGTTGCTATATTTATTCCGATTACAATTGCAAATAGTATCACTGCTATTCTCTGAATTTTATTCTTCAACGTTTTTACCTCCTGTTAACATAAGGACGAAAACTATCAATATAACAATAGAGCCTGTATAAACAAGTATTTCTATGCTCCCAATAAAGCTCAGGCCAAGGAAAATAAAGATTCCTGCAAGTACGAGCATCATAACAAAGAGATAAACAGCCGAATGCAAAAGATTCTTAGAGCTCATTGCACTCATTCCCATTATGACGGCTATTGCGGCCAGAACCATGAAAATAATGGTATATATCATTTTATTACGTCCTCCTCCTGTTTGGTCAATTCTTCTGGCGAATATGTAAAACTGTTTCTTGTCCTGGCATCCTCGAATTGATGGGTCAGGTAAATAGCATCTGTTGGGCATATTTCCTCACACTGCCGGCAAACGGTGCACGTGCCAAAATTAACATCTGGATAAATATTTCTTGTATTCCTCAAATTTTTCCTCTCGCCACGGGCAGTTTGAACAACATTGTTTTCCAATCCGGAACGGTCGAGGTTCCAGTATTCCATTTTTATGCTGTGGTTAGGGCAAATTCTTTCGCAGGAACTGCAACCAACACAGGCCTCTGGAACAAGAAATATTCTGTATCTGAATCGTTCTGGTATCTTTCCTTTATCTTCTGGATATTGAGTTGTAATAGGCTTTGTAAACATGTACTTGCCCATTCGATACATAGATTCTAATTCACCGACTATTGGAATTGGTTTTCTTGGTTCTTTTAATTCTTTTACTGTTGCAACCATATTTATCACCTGATATATAATACAAATAATCCTGCGTATACAAGATTTATCATTGAAAGCGGAAGCAGATACTTCCACCCGAAATTCACAAATTTATCTATTCTCATCCTGGGAAGAGTGACCCATATTAGGAATGAAATTAAAACCAGGACTATGGTTTTTATAAGCAGGTATATAAAACCAAGCCTTGAACTGTCAAAGCCATTATAACCACCAAGGTAGAGCAATGAAATGATGAATGAACTGAGATATACCATTCCAAAGAGGCCGATGTAGAATAATCCAAATCTCATCCCTGAGTATTCTGTTGTATAACCACTTATCAATTCACTGTCACTTTCTCCAAGGTCAAATGGAGAATATGAGGCCCTTGCCACCATTGAAATAAAAAATACAAGCAGTCCAAGTGGTTCTATTATTCCATATGGTATAACTTCATTAATAACTATTCCAGCGAGGCTGAAGCTCCCTGTTTCAACAGAGCCAGTGGAAAGTGATCTTGATGAAAGTATTACTATTGCAAGTATGCTGATCATCATCGGCACTTCAAAGGATATATCCTTTGCAACAGCCCTCATGGTGCCAAGCAAAGCGTAGTTGCTTTTTGTGCTTATTCCTGCAAGGAGTTCTCCAATCGGAAGTATTGAAAGCAGGCCAAACAACAATATCAGGGTAACCCTGGAATGGGTTACTGTGAGCGACCCAAAATATTCAAGGTCCCCAAGGGGTAAAAGTATAAAGGCCACCATTGTAGCAGACATTACAATCACAGGGGCAATCTTATAAACCATATCGTCCCTGCCCTCTGGAAGTATGGATTCCTTGCCAATAAGCTTCAATGCGTCAGCAATAAGCTGTAGAAGCCCAAACTTGCCAACTCTGTTAGGGCCCACTCTGCGCTGGATTCTTGCCATGTATTTTCTGAATACATATATGAGAATGATAAAAGAAACAGCTACAAATATCAGAAAGAAAACTGTTTCAAGCAGATAACCTATGCCATATGATGCATAATTGCCGAGAAAAGAAAACCACTGATGTATCCTGAATAATATATTCATCTGTCAATCTCACCTACTACAGTGTCCACTGAACCTATTATAACTATCAAATCTGCGATCATCAGGCCTTTTGCAAGTATGGGTATAACCTGCAGGTTTTTGAATGCAGGGCTTCTTACATGTACCCTGTAGGGCTTGACTGTTCCATCTCCTTTTATATAAACGCCAAACTCCCCACTATCAGATTCCACTCTTGTAAATACCTCGCCATTTCCTTTTAAAAGTGTCATGGCGGATTTCTTGGCCTTTGGGTTGAAATAAGGGCCATCTGGCAGTTTATCAAGAGACTGCTCAATAATACGTATAGACTGCCTCATCTCTTCTATTTTAAGCAAAAACCGGGTTAGATTGTCTTTTCCATTTGATACAGGAACATCAAAGTTTACCTTATCATAAAACAGATATGGAGAATCTTTCCTGACATCATATGCTATGCCTGAAGACCTGAGCATTGGGCCTGTTACACCATAATCAAGTGCTACATCCGGCTCCAGTATTCCTATGCCCTTATTCCTCTGCCAGAAAATACTGCTGGAAATCATCATTTTATAAATTTCCTCAAGCATCACCTTAAATTCTGAAATAAATTCTTTAATTTCTGTAACTATTGTATCGTTGAAATCCTGGTATACGCCACCGATGCTCATGTAATTGACTTCCTGCCTTCCGCCAGAAGCTTCAGTAAATATTCTCTGTATTTTTTCCCTTTCATGGAATGTATGGAAGAATGGAGTGAGCATGCCAAGATCAAGCCCAAGTGCACCTATGCCCACAAGCCTGGCAGCTATTCTGCTCAACTCTGCCATTATCATTCTAATCCACTGTGCCCGTTCTGGAACTTCTATTTCAAGTAATGTTTCTGCTGCACGGAGATATCCTAGCTCCATGTTCATTGCATCGATATAATCCATACGATCGAAATATATCATATTATTTGCATAATAATTTAATTCGCATATTTTTTCAGCATTCCTGTGCAGATAGCCAATTGTTATATCAACATCCTCAACTGTCTCTTCATTCAATTTAACTTTATATCTTAATATGCCGTGGATAGATGGATGGACAGGGCCAACATTGAGTTCAATCCAGTGTGACATTACCATCCCTCCTTTTCATCAAAACTTACGTGCTCGTTTCCATCTTTATCCATGCTCACATACTGTACTTTTTTGAGGTCATAGTCCTTTCTCAGCGGATGGCCAACCCATTCTTCTGGCAATAATATACGCTTCAGATTTTCACGGCCTTCGAAAATTATCCCAAGAAGATCATATTGCTCCCTTTCATCCCAATCAGCAGCTTTCCACAGGCTGGTCAATGAAGGTACTTTGCCGTCCTGTGTAGACACCTTTACACCTATATAACAATTCTCTTCAAAACTGTGAAGATGGTATATTACCTCAAGGTGGTCTTTCATATCTAACCCTGTTATAGAAGATAAATAATATTTTTTATTCTTATAATCCTGCATAAGTTCTATAAGATCGGATTTATCTATATTAAGGATTTTCATACCGGATTTGTCCTGTTCTTCTGATATAATTTTATACATATTAATCACCGGTCTGTTTCATTTCTGATCTTCTTCTGAAGAGTAATAATTCCGTAGGTAAGCGCCTGTGGAGTTGGCGGGCATCCTGGAACATAAACATCAACAGGAACAACCTTATCCACTCCCAGCACAACTGAATAACCATCAACATAAGGGCCACCCTGTATAACGCAAACCCCCATGGCTATTACATATTTTGGGTAGGGCATTTCTTCGTATATTCTCTTCACTCTTGGTGCCATTCTCTTTGTAGTAGTTCCCGCAACTATCATAAGATCTGACTGCCTTGGCGAATTCCTGAAAATTTCACTTCCAAATCTTGATATGTCCAGGTCAGATGCCTGTGTGGCCATCATCTCAATAGCACAGCAGGCAAGCCCCATTGTAACAGGCCATAGAGAATTTGATCTGCCCCATTCAAGAGCTTTGTCTAATGTAGTAGTACTGATTCCAAGTTCACCTGTTTTCATTTCATCCACCTCATATAGCCCTTTTTATATGCATAAAAAACTGCAAAAAGTGGCATTGACAGAAACAGTATAGTTTCAATAAATGGATATAATCCAAGTGCATAAAAATCAAATGCCCAAGGAAGAAGCAGTATCATATCTATATCAAATAGAATGAAAAGGAAGATAATTGCATAGTACTGTACAGTAATATGGCCCTCAGCATATTCATGTGCTACCTCTCCGCTTTCATATGGCTGGAGATACGAATTGTCAGCAGTGGGCGGATTGTTTTCCAGGGCAAGATTCCTGGAAATCTCTTTTGGGCTTAGTTTAATGCCACCTTTCTTAAATCTGCCTGAACCAATTGTCGGCAAAACTTTGAATAGCATATACAGTGCTCCAACTACCACTATTATTGTAATAACGGCAGCTGCATAACCTAATATCATTATTTGTATATTTTTTCAGTGTATATAATTATATCTAATGGTAAGAAAACATTCTTATTTTTCATTCTGAATAAAGCGATATACGAATTTATAGAATACACTATATATAAATTCATTTGCCATTTTTTAATTTACTAAATATTTCTATCACGTCCCGAGGGTTAAAGGAAGATTCCGTTGCATTTTTAAACAGTGGAATGATATTTTTCTCTGTAACGGCTTCTTTATTTATAATTGATTTAATTATATTTATTATTTCATTCCGTGAAA
The DNA here is from genome assembly GCA_038729085.1 of Ferroplasma sp. Classification (GTDB taxonomy): domain Archaea; phylum Thermoplasmatota; class Thermoplasmata; order Thermoplasmatales; family Thermoplasmataceae; genus Ferroplasma. The sequence goes on from JAVYST010000013.1 coordinate 22,025, forward strand.
GAATTTTTAATTCATTTTGTTTATCCAGTTCATTTAATGGTATATTTTTAGCTATCAAAAGATAAACTGCCTTCTCTACAGTACTTCTGTCCCAGCTATGCATTGCTGCTATTTCTAAGAGTTTTTTCAGTTCATCGCCATTAAGTGTTTTTTGCTCCTTTTTTTCAAGTTCAGGTATAACCTGGAGTATCAGCCTTGAAATAATATGCGGTTTGTTGTATATGCCATAAAGTTTTTTAAAATCATTAAATAAATTATTATTCAGAATAGACTGGCTTTCCACGCTGGACAGGCCAAACTCAGCTGTAAGTTTTTTCATGCTTTCCTCCAGTGAAAGAGGAATAATGTTTTTGATAGAACTCAACCTTGAGCCGTTAATTTCCACAGCCGCTATATCAGTTTCGGGATACATTCTCTCCTTTCCAGCAAGTGGCCGAAGATACCTCGTTTCTCCTTTGTCTGTAGCAGCACGCGTTTCGGCAAGATCCATGGACCTCAATTTTTTCAGCCTGCAAGCCATCAGCCCTTTCAGGCTTTCCAGCTTGTCTCCAGTGGTAAGCACTATTATAATGCCATCATCTGGCCCTTTGCCCATTATAGAATATAATTCATTAAGAATGCTTTCGGAAATGCCATAGCCAGGAAATTCATCTGAGTGCATCAAACCGCCTATTCCCAGATTTTTTGCCACATCCGCAAATTCTCTGCCTAGATGGTATTCTCCATGTTTTAAAAAGCCATTAACCCCAGTTATCATGGCGCAGTATGCTGATTTTCCCGATTTCAGTGCCTTGCTTACCATTTCAGAACCGCTTTTTGAAAGCATGCTGCTCACGTCTATGAAGTCAGATATATTTATAGCTCTCCCTTCAAGTTTGGTAGACAATTCTTTCAATGCTTTCTGCCTTTTTATTTCGTATTCTATTGTATCCTTAATGAATGATAGTTTAGAAACGCCTTTTATTTCGACCCTTCCATAACCCATTGAAAAGTTTACATCCTGCCTTATAGAATCTACTTCACCCCGAAAATTATCCATAGACATGACATAATGCCCGATAAGCCGTGCAGTTTCAAGTGCATGCTTTTCATCTATAATTTCCGGTTCAGTGGATATTTCTATAAGTGGTATACCAAGCCTGTCAAGGGAATATTCTGCTGAATTTGCATCCTCTGACAATTTTCTGCCTGCATCCTCTTCAAGTGTTATTGTAGATATAGAAACATTGCCCTTTGATGTGCTTACATAACCATCAAGGCCAACAATTCCAGTTCTCTGAAAACCTGAGGTATTTGAGCCATCAACCACAATTTTCCTCATAAAGGTTACATAATCAACAATATTGCAGTGAAGTGCCATTGAAACGGCAATGGCTGTGTTAAGTGCAATGCTGTCTACATTATGTGGTGGTTCCTCATCCTCTTCTACCAGGCATGAATTAGTACTTATTGCATAAACAAATTTTCTATTTCTCGTATTTTCATACTGGACTGCACTGTCCATTTTGCCCATTTCACCCATAACAGGAGTGAGCTTTCGAAAAATTTTTCCATTTTCTAAACTTCCTTCGGTATCACAGGAACAGAACAGTTTGCTTCCTTTCAGCTGAAAATGAATCTCAAGCCCTATTTTCATAAAATCACCTTATTTTAGCGTTAATTTCTCCACGCATATTTTCTACCATTTTTTTTTCTAATTCGTCAGGATAATTTGCTAAAACAAACATTGCCTTTACCATAGCAGTTTCTGCCAGCATATCGCCCAGCGGTATAACACCTGCTTCCAGCAATTCCCGACCGGTTGAATATACATTGAGGTTCACATTTCCATAAATGCACTGTGATGTCATAAAGAAATGTGTTTCTCGCGACAGTTTTTTGATTACATCTATAATCGATGCAGATGTATGGCCGAGCCCAGTGCCAAGTATTATAACAGCGTCCTTGCTGTATGCCATATTATAGAAATCCTCCTGAGGCATGCCTGGATAAAAATAAATAATTCCAACATTGCTGTTAAGTTTATCTTTAAGTATTATTCTATCAGAAGCTTTTTTCATTATTGCATGTTTTTTTATTTTACCATTCTTATATGTTGCAAGTTCTCCTGTGTCAACTGAAGTGAAGGCATTCCGCCTGCTTGTATGCAATTTTCTTGCCCTTACTCCATTATGCAGTGAAATATAATCATCTGAGATGCTGCCATGCATTGCTATGCCAACAACACTCTTATCCATTCCTGCAAAATGTATTGCACCTTCAATATTCAGGAATGCATCGCTGCTTGGCCTGTCAGAACTTCTCTGGCTCCCGGTAAATATTACAGGATTTGTCTGTTCCTCGAACATAAATGAAAGTGCTGCAGCTGAATACTGCATTGTATCTGTTCCATGAAATATAATAATGGAATTGCCATCTTTCATTCGATTTTTTGCCTTTCTTGCAAAGTTAATCCATCTTTCAGGGTTAACATTTTCACTTAATATATTATCTATATTCTCATGATACAATTTCACATCCTTGATGTTGTTTACAAAGTTGTAAAGATATGAAATGTCCTTAACAGGCTTTACAGCCCCTGTCTTATAATCAACAGAACTGCCAATTGTGCCTCCAGTTGTCATTATATATATTCCATCTCTGCCATTAACGCCTTTAGATCTGTAAGTATCTGATTCAACTGTTTCAATGGCATCAGAACTGCCTAGTATTGATATTGAATTGTTATTCACCGTTATATTATAACCGTTTTCCAGCTTTACAGTAACTGTTTTTTCATTTGAAGTGATAAAAGTTCCTGCATAATTTTTTCCATGATAAGTAAAATTTATTTTCTGGCCTGTTAACATTATTCATAAATGAATAAAGTATATAAATACTTTACAAATTTTTCATTAATTCTTTTGCTATTATAATTTTCTGGATTTCATTGGTTCCTTCATAAATCTGGGTTATTTTTGCATCGCGCATATGCCGTTCAGCGTTGAAATCTGTAGTATAGCCATAACCGCCAAATAACTGGAGAGAACGCTCGGCCACATATACTGCAGTATCCGAAGAGAATAGTTTTGCTATGGATGAAATTTCTACGGAATCTTCATGATTCTGCCATTTTTCAGCTGCCTCATTAATCAGGAGTTCTGATGCTTTTATTTTAGTTTCCATATCAGCTATCATAAACTGGACGCCTTCGAAATCTATAATTTTTTTGTTAAACTGTTTCCTCATGTTTATATATTCAAGTGCTTCCTTAAAGGCAGACTTTGCAATGCCAAGTGCCTGGGCTGCAATTCCAATTCTTCCAGCATCCAGGGTTTCCATGATAACGGTAAACCCTCTATTCAATTCACCAACAATATTTTCATCCGGGACAAAAACATTATTAAAATTTAATTCCACAGTGCTGGAGCCCCTGATCCCCATTTTATGTATATCTCTGCTTATTTCCAGCCCTTTAGCATTTCCATCCACAACAAAGGTGGTTATTCCTTTATAACCAAGAGATCTGTCTGTCGATGCATCCATTACAAAAAATTTAGCCAGCCGGCCGTTAGAAATGAATGTTTTAGTTCCATTTATTATAAAGCCTCCTTCGGTTTTCTCTGCTCTGGTAGAAATTGATGCAGCGTCACTACCCGAACCAGGTTCCGTAATGGCAAGCCCTCCAACAGCACCTTCAGCAATCTTTTTTAAATATTTTGAATTGAGTTTTTCACTGCCGAACATCATTAATGGCTCAGCAAAGAGCGTCAGTGCCCCATCAAGAACCAGTGCTGTGCTGGGGCATGCTTCGCTAATTGCTTCTATAGCATTTACTAGAAAGGGAAAACTCAAACCGGCTCCTCCATATTTTTCCGGTATATAAGAAGAAAATAAGCCCATATCGCGCATTGCCTGAATAATATCTTCTGGCACATACATTTTCTCATCTATTTCCCTTGCCCTGGGTTTAATTTTTGTTTCTGCCAGCTCCCTCACATATTTTAAAACTTCAGCCTCGTTTTCATTAAGCATAAATGTATATATGTTACATTCATAATACTTTTATCATGAAGTGAAAATAGCACAAAAATAAATTAAATTTTATTTTAAAGGCTGTGTACTATTCTAATTCGCTTTATCAGCGCAATTTCATTTAAAGAAAACAGAATTATCTTTCAGGCAAAAAATGTATATTTTTAAAAATTTTCTATACTATAAAGTTAATAGCAAAAATTATCTTTATCCTGGCGATTTATCATTATGTTATTCTCCCTAAACCTGAAAAATAAAAAAATTCTTTTTGTTGGCGGTGGAAAGATTGCAGAAAGGAAAATTATAAAATTATTGGAAGAAAAACCTTCAATTGATATAATTTCGGTTAATGTTACAGAGAAACTGGAAAAGCTCGAGAAAGATGGGTTTGTTAAGATAAGAAAAAAGCAGTTTGAAGACGATGATATTGGAGATTATGACATAGTTTTCTGTACTTCAAGCGATAGAAAGTTAAATTGCCATATTGCATCAATATGCCAGTGCAAAAAAATAATGCATGACAATGCTTCAGATCATAATGATTCTGATATAATGATGGTAGCATGTGTAAACATCAGAGACATAAATATTGGAATCAGCACTTCAGGAAAAAAGCCTGCCCTGTCAAAAGAGTTAAAGGTACATCTTTTGAGTGATATGGCCCATGATACTTTTAATTTCGAGATTGCAGTAAAACAGATATATAAGAATGGCATAGAACACTATGAAGACAGCAGGCAATAAAGAAATATTTGAAACACTTGAAGAGATTGTAAAGCCATGCCATACAGTTCTTGTTAACTGGGACCTGCAGAATGGCCTGGTCAGCAATATTTTTAATAAGGACCAGTTTGTGAAGAACGTTAAAAGCATAAATGATGCGGCCAGGAAATCTGGAATGCCGATAGTTTATACAAAAATTACACCATTGCCGCCCAGGTATATGGCCGCATCAAACATATATACATATATGAAGCGTTTTGGTGTAACAGATATATCCAAAATGCCTGTTTTTATGAAGCCCGGTTCAGTTGAAGCTGAAATTTATAGTGAATTTAAGCCTCAGGAAGAGGATCTGGTGCTGAACAAGAATACTGCCAGCATATTTATAGGTACAAACTTTGACAATATGATGAAGGCGGCTGGAATCAAAACAATAATATTTGCCGGCATTGCCACAGAAATAGGCGTTGAATCAAGTGTAAGAGATTCTGTTAACCTTGGCTATTATACCGTTGTTGCCTCTGATTCCTGTTCATCCCACAGTAAAGAAGGCCATGAAGCTGCACTTAAGTCCATGTCGGCTGTTTCGATGGTGTTAAGCACAGAAGAAATAATCAGTGCATTTATGGCTAAATAATTTTTAAGAATATTTATTTATATCGAAGCAAAATCAATTTTTTTGAACCTTGAGCTGAAAATACGGTCAAGAATAATTATAATAGCTATATATACTGCAAATATCAGGCCAGCATAGGTGAAGGGCAGAGCCAGGTCTGTTACCGCATAATACATCGCTACCAGTATTATTATTGTAGAAATAGTAGGAAATATTAGATCATAGAGCCAGCTTTTGTGAATATGCGAAAGGGCGCTGTTAACTATCAGGTGAATTATCAATGTTGAGAATGTGCTTACCGTTGCAAAAAATATGAATTCATCCAGAAATCCACCACTGTTATAAATGATATAGAAAAAAGCCGTGGCTATAGCACTTACAATAATAAATAATAGCAAAGAAAACTTCAGGGCATTAACCGGTGTGCCATATTTGTTTATTTTAGAGAATTTTTCTGGCATAAACCCGTCCCGTGCCATAGCGTATATATTTCTTGTAATTGCGGTTCCAATAGTGTTGAATAATGTATATATTATAAAAAAATCAAATACAAAAAATATTATGGCTGCATATATATCAATATGCGTTTTTATAACAATGAATGCTGGTATGACAGTTGATGTAAAATTATTCATGTTTTTGAGGCCGAACCCAACAACAAGGGCATAAGAAATCAGCAGATCCAGAACACCAATAATCAATAGCATGGCTATGATAGCAATGCCAATATTTTTTTGTGGCGATTTGGCTTCTTCCCCCAGTGGAACTATTGAACCATAACCTGTATATGCAAGAAAACTGCCAGTTATAAATCCCAGGAATAAATCTTTATATCCGGAAATTGGCGTGAATACTGCAAGCGTATTATCTTTAGATGTTGCTATAATGATTATTGATATTACAACCACAAATGCTATTTCAATTATGTTTACAGTTATCTGGGTTTTGAATGATGGCTCTATTCCACGATAAATGGAATAAAAAGCTGGTAAACTTATGAATGCAATTAATACAATTCCATAATAAAATGGAATGCATACCCCTGTGAGATAAAACAATGCCGGCGAAAAAATCATGATAAAGAATGACAGAATAAAGATAAGGTTTGCCAGTTGATATATCAAATATAAATATGAAGTCAAGAAGGCAGCATGTTTATTGAAGCCATAACCAGAATAACCATAATAGCCACGTGCACTTGCTGTTCGTTTTGAAAATTGATACAGTGTATTTCCTGTTAAAAGTGATGCTATCAATCCTATGAGAAATGCTAAAGGGCTGGCACCCAGGGCAAATGCTGCAACACTTATAATTCCATTAAATGTAAATAAAGGTGAAAGCTGCCCCATGCCCTGGAAAATTAAGCCATGCAATGATATGCTGTTCTTTTTGAGTGGATATTCCATGGT
>JAVYST010000014.1:0-28619 GCA_038729085.1 Ferroplasma sp.
AAAGGGAATGTGGATTAAGAGAATAGGTAAGGATCATGTATTATTGAAAGATTACAATAGTAATGAAGTGAAGATAGATTATAATAATATAGATTTTAAAACAATAAAATCCTTGATATGGTGGTAAGATGGTTGAAGAAAAAATAAGAATAATTTATGAAGGAATTTCAGACGAGATAGATTATGAAACATTACCATCTAAATGGCAGTATAATATAGGCCAATTTTCTGAAAATAAAAAATTGTATGACTACCAAAAAGATGCATTGAAAAATGCTATTAAATTTTTGAAATATTTTTATTCTGATCTATATGAATTTCCAGAGAAGAATAGCTGCAAAGATTTCAAAGAAGCAAAGAAAATGCTATATAATGAAGGAAAGCGTAAAAACAGAGATATTGACAAATTGTATCTATCCAGCAAAAACAATGCCACAGTAAACGATATTGCAAGATATTACGATTACAATGAAGAAAGAGGTTTTAAGAAAATCAATTTCTATAATTTTGTAAACAGGATGGGTTTCTGGATGGCCACAGGCTCAGGGAAGACATTAATAATTATAACCTTAATTGAAATATTAGACAAATTAAAGAAAAGTGATCTAATCCCAAATAATGATGTATTAATTCTGACTTACAGGGATGATTTAGTAAATCAAATAAGAAGTCATGTAGATGACTACAATACATTTCACAGCAAAAAAATAGACCTGTACGATTTGAAGGATTATGATAAGGTAAAATTTGGATCTATCCTATCAAATAAAGATAACATTAATGTATTTATTTATAGATCAGACCTAATATCAGATCAAACATCGGAAAAGCAGATCTCTTTTATGGATATTGAAAACAACGGTCAATGGTATATTATTTTAGATGAAGCACACAAAGGGAATAAAGAGGATTCAAAGCGGCAGCTTTATTATTCTTTGTTGACAAGATATGGATTTCTATTCAACTTTTCAGCCACATTTACAGATTCTTGGGATTTAGTAACAACTGTTTATAATTTCAACCTCGATAAATTTATAGAAAAGGGCTACGGCAAGAATGTGTATTTATCACAGAAAGGCATAAATTTAAAGGAATTTGATGAGGATGAAAAGGAAAAGGTTGTATTAAAAGCACTAATTTTATTGACGGCAAGCAAGAAGGCTAAATCTCAATTAGCTGAACTATCATACCACAATCCATTAATGGTGATATATGGAAATTCAGTCAATACAGATGAATCTGATCTAAAGATAATTTTTAGGGTCATAGAGAGTATAGCACAAAAAGTCAATTTAAATAATTTTGATGATGCAAAGAATGAACTCATAGAAGAATTAACACAACACCCAAGGTATGTATTTGCGCACGAAGAATTCCAGATGAATGATTTAATCAAATATATGACAATGAATGACATATTAAACTCAGTTTTCAATTCTGACAATGCTGGAAAAATAGAAGTTTTAAAAATACCAAAAAATAACGAAGAACTTGTATTTAAATTAAAGACATCAGATAGGCCATTTGCCATGATTAAGATTGGTAATATAATAGAATGGATTAAAAAAGAGTTTAAAGATTATGAAATAAATGAAGCCTATGATAATAAGAGCTATTTCCAGGACATAAATAGTGAAAATAGCACAATGAATATTTTATTAGGTTCCAGGGCTTTTTATGAAGGATGGGATTCTAACAGGCCAAATGTAATGATGTTCATAAATATCGGTGTAGGAGATTCCAAGAAATATGTTCTGCAATCCATAGGCAGGGGCGAAAGAATAGAGCCATTGAAAAATGAAAGAAAAAGGTTAAAATTCTTATCGAGAGAGAATATAAGAGCTAAAGACTTGTATGATAAAGCAGATCATATTTTCGTTTCCCTTATTGAAACGTTATTTGTCTTTGGAACAAGCGTTGAAAACCTAAACAGTATACTTGATGCAATTAAGTTTGAGAGAGAGAAGAATGGACAGTTAATAAAATTAAATAAAAACAGTGAAATAGGAAATAATTTACTGCTCATACCTACATATAAAATTGAAAAAAACATAGATATAAGTGGGATACCAAAATTTTCAGGCAATTATGGTTTGATTAAAGAATATATTGAGTGGATTGGCAATGATAAATTGTTATATGCCATACATAGTGAAAGTATCAGGCCTTCAGATATAATTAAGTTAAAAGAATACATCAAAGATAGGAGTAATTTTGAAATAACCAATGAAGGGAATGCCTATCTACAGGCCATAGAGCTCTCTGATCATATCAACATAAATCTTGAGGATTTTAATGATTTTAGGGAAATAGAAGACGAAATAGTTCATTTCGAACACATAAGTGCAATTTTAGATGATAATGATATAATGGAATTAAAGAATAAGATATATGGACTTGTACCATCTATAGATAGGAAGGCAAGGGAAAAGGAGCTTTTAACACAGTATAACGCCGGTAAAATAGATATTGGCCAATACACAGATGGGATAAAGAAACTCGGCACTTTAATTGAAGTAGATACATTCACTGAGAGAGATGAGCAAATAGAGATAAAAAATATAGATAACCATTATTATTTGCCCGTAATAATTTCAAAGGATGCAAAAGTTGATTTTATTAATCATATAATAACTTATGATAGTGAAAAAAAATTCCTTGAAGATCTAGAAGAATATACAAAAAAGAATAAGATCAACGTTGATTATTGGTTTTTCTCGAAAATAGATGAGAATTTAGATAAAATATACATACCGTACTACAACAAGAAAGATAATAGGATGGCAAAATTTTTCCCGGACTTCATCTTTTGGCTGAGAAGGAATGATGTTTATTATATTATCTTTGTTGATCCAAAAGGTGCAGAATACACAGATTACGAATACAAAGTTGACGGTTTTTCAAGAATATTTGAAGAGAATAGCAAACCTAAAGAATTTAATTACAATGGATTAAAAGTACAGGTAATGCTATATCTTTATACAGATGACAGAAATAAGCTATCTGAAAAATATAAAGATTATTGGTACGATGATGTAGAAAAAATATTCAATGTTTTCGAAAATTCTTATAAATAAAGGGCGTGGATGAAAGGAAAACAAAGAAAATAAACAAATCCCCTTATGTATCAAATTGAAAGTGATGGCATAATTATAATAAATCCAACCAGCAATAAAAGAAACATAACTGTAAAATAGCCTACGTTGCTGGCCTAAGTACTTAGTTTATTCTTGTTTTCCCATATGCTGATTCCATAATTTAATAAATAATTCTGGCAAGCATATCAGCCATAATGGCATATAATTTATTTTATAAGCCCTTTTATTGTGTCCTCATCAGATAAAAAGTATATGATATCATTATTATTAAAGGAATAACTGGCATCTACAGGAAATACATATTTATTATTAGAATATATAGATAATATGCTTATTTTAGTAAATATTTTAATAAAATCAGATATTTTATATTTTATGTATTTTTCTGGAACTTTTACGGAATAAATTTTAGGGCCATCGCCTGTTGACAGAATTTTTAAAATAAAATCTGGCATATTTGGGTTTTCTATAGATTTAGAAATAACAAGGGAACTTAATTCGTTTAACGTAATTACCTGATCTGCCCCGGCCCCTTTTGCATTTTCAACGTTTCCCATTTCTGCAACCTGTGCAATAATTTCCGCATCTTTATTCAATTTCCGGATCTGAAAAATATTTAAAATAGTTTTTGCATCTATCATATTTGCAGGTATATTATTGGAAAAATCACCGGTTACAATAAATCTTTTTGCATCCGGTGCATTCGCCTCTAAAAGTGTTTTTTCATTTACAGAATCACCGGATACGAAAGAAACGTAATCCGATTTAACTGGATTTTCAGCTTTATTTGAAATCAGCACAAGAGGTTCCATTTTTAGCCTTCTGTGTAAATAATCATTTATTATGCTTGCAGAATAATCATTATAATTGCATATTATTGTGTGGTTTTTCATTCTTATCGCCTTTATCTTGTGCCTGAATTTTAAGTTTACCAAATAAGCTGATGTTGCGGCTGTCAGTGCAGTTACCACCCCAATTCCAGCAAGCATGATTATTATTGCAATGATCATGCCAACCTCATTAATTGGCACAACGTCCCCATAACCAACAGTTGTGACAGTCTGAAACACAAACCAGATTGCAAGAAGTGGGCTTTTAATTTCAGAACCTGCTAAGTGTGCCTGGCTGTAATATTCTGCATATGAACCTATGATGACAATTAATGCAAATATTACTATAGTCCTGAAAACATTTGAAGACACAAATCTCTTTATCTTGATAAATATTCTCATTTTAATAATACATTATTAATTCAGATATAAATTTTATTTAATTGTTTTATATTTACAGATACATTAAACCAATGAAATGGTAAAATTCTATAGTTTAAAAAATATAAGAGTTTTGATAAAGCGAATTTGCAAATTATTCCATAAACTGGCTGATTTTAATTCAGATAAAATTATGTTTTAACTATTCCCTGATTAATTTTGAATCTATTTTACTGTTTGCAAGTTCATTTTTTATCTGCAGGTTCTATTTCCTTAATTCTTATCTTTTTAATCACATCAAAGCTATTCTTTTTAGGTGGCCAGATTAATGTATAGATAAATGTTCCACTTTCATAGTAGACAACTGGAATTATCAGAAGTGCCATCCATAATATATACTTATGATTAGTATGCCATACGCCATTTTCGTAAATAAAAAAGTACATAAAAAGATTGAAACCTTCTATTATTGAAAAGGCCAGTGGAAAATGAATGCCAAATAACATGCCAATTATCCATATTGTTATTCCAACCATGCCAAAAAATCCCACTATATTCCTGTACAGTATAAATGCCATTGCGTGCCAGTCTGTGTGGCCGATAATTTTCATGCTCTCCATCATGCCATAATTCCAACGTCTTCTCTGCTTATAGAAATCCTTTGCACTTGCTGGCGGGGAAATATAGATATAATCTGGTATATAGCCAAATGAATATCCTCTTTCTGGTATTGATATTCCCATTATGAGGTCCTCAGCCCCATAAACACCATAGTCCCATCCTATTTCATATTCAACGTCCGACCTTATCACCAGCCCTTCCCCATGGACTTTCTTTGGTTTTCCATGTTCATTAAAGTTTTTGCAATAAATATCGCAATCTGATACCCTGTTCATATCCGAAAGCGTTGACAGCAAATGGGCTCCATAATCCCTGAGCCTTAAACTCCCCTGGCCAGCAAGTTCTTTCATGGATAAAACATATTTTATATATGATTCATCGATTATTGAATCATCATCCAGGTGTATTATGTATGTCTCTGGCCCATATCCCATACTGTGAAGCCACTCAATTCCATATTGAAGCGCCCTCATTTTTTTAAAAGAATTGTTAGTTGTTTTATAACCGGAGGGGATCACAATTTCTTTTGCTGAATATGCAAAATTATCATCTTCCTCTTTTAAAACATAGGTCTCAAATGAAACTTTATAGGTATTTAAAGTTGAAATTATATCCTCTACAACATCTGGATTCTGGCCATTTGTTATAATTTCCACAATTATTTTTCTTCCCTCTACTATCTGGTTATCAGGATTCCGATCATAATGAATTCTTCTTTTGACCAGTGCATACAGGCTGTATACTGTTATTGGAGTATACATGGCAATTGATAAACCCACAATAATTTCAAAAAGTTCCATAATATATTACCATACAATATTTATAAATTCATGCATGGTAAAACATATTAATTGGCATGTTTGAAATCGTTTTAGTGTAAAATAATTTTTCTTCATGGAATAAAAATATATTACCAATATAAATAAGTTGTGAAAACTATGCTGATCTGTCCTTGTATTCATTAATTCAATAGAGGCTATTTTTAGAGAATCTGGATAAATATAAATGTTTTATATCTTTCCAGAATTAATGATTTGTGCTGTTTCATAAATATTTTCTGTAATAGAGCAAAGGCACAGCCAAAAATTATAAAGGAGGAATAAAGTCAAATTCATTTTATACATATTTCAATAGCAATTTCAATTAATGTTTCATTTTGGTTTTTCTTAGCGTTTATAGCCAATGAAAATGTATGTTTCTGTATACCGAATAATTCAGCCCTTATTGCCATGGTATGCTTCTATTTGCAAAGAATGCATTTAACCAAAAGGTTGCCAAATTTTGATAAATCCTGCATACACTGAAACACTGATAAATAAAGGTGAAAACTCACTTTTAATAAAAACACGCAGGGGGTTTTAAAACAGGCCTTCTATATACTCGAATTATCGCTGGCTGAAATCAGTGTTATTAAATAATTGTTATGCCTGGTTAATATTGTGGAGCTGTACTGCAGCAAAGATAGTGCTAGAGATTCATGGCATATCGGAAATCTGGAATCATAGGATCGTTGATGGAACTGCAACATTTGAGCAAGAATTATGACCAGCACGAAACATTGAAAAAATAATTTCGAATAAAAATAAAAAATATCCTATTATTATAGCAACAAATGAAAGCAAATTAATAGGGCTTTCCCTGAACCTGTTTAAACAGAGGTATTCTTATCACACCTGGCTGATTTATCAATTTATATTGATATTAATAATAGAAATAGGGGAGTGGAACGTTTCTTATGTAAAATGGAATAAAATTTGAGAGAAAAACGAATTTCATAAAATAGCCCTGCTATGTTTCCAGAAAACCTGGCCGCTTATAAGCTTTATATTAAGTTTGTTTTTACATAGTTGGAGTTTATCATTAGCATGGAAAAATCGGCAGCTTATGGAAGTATAGATAATGGAATTAATATTGTAAAAATGAAAGTATTATAGGAGAGTTTTACGGTGAAAAATTGAATTTATAAATAAATTTAAATAATCAGGTATTATATTATTTTGAAGAGCTATGAGCCTTAGTGTTAAAACCTTGATTCGCATATCGGACCAAAAAATAGAAAATGCAGAAGCATCAAAAGTTTATTTAAAAGTGCCAAAAAAATTGCTTAATATGTATGATATAAAGCTTGGATGTATAATGAATGGAGAAATTGAAGAGGTGAGAAGGCTTCTCAATGAGGAATCAGATAATATACCGGAAATAAGGACAGATGCAAAAAATTATAGCCAGTTTGTAGGAACTAAACTCAGGATGTTTTTTTTAAGCGGGAAAGATGATAGTGATTACCTGTTTTTCACCAGGCAATTTTCTGCAAGGTTAACATCCTATGCAATATTCCCAAATGATTATATAATTAAAATTAAATTTAATATGGTTGCATGTGGGTGGAAGCATATTAAGCTATATAGCGAAACCTCAGTTAATTTTGATGACACGGTGCAGTATTATGAATGAACAGGAGGAAATCGCCAAAATCACAGAACTGATAAGAAGCGGCATAAAATATGAATCCGAGGGCAATAAAAAAGAAGCAGCTGGAATGTACGAAGAGGCATATAGCCACGTCATGAAACTTGCTTCTGCATCAAAGGGGGAAATAAAAAAGAGGAGGCTTGCCCAGGCAGAGAATTTAAAGAGGATTTACCAGTCTCTTGGTGGGGTTATCGATGAAAATGATAAAGTCCAGCAGGGCAAAAAGCTGCTTGAGCAGCTTAATATAGAGCCACCTGAAATACCGAGGATAACATTCAATGATGTAGCAGGCCTGGAAAGCGTTAAAAACGAGATAATGTCTAAAATAATTTACCCGATGAGGTATAAAGAATTATCAGAGGAATATAATATACAATTTGGTGGCGGCATGCTATTATATGGTCCGCCGGGTACTGGAAAAACTTTCATTGTGAAAGCAATAGCAAATGAGGTAAAAGCAAATTTTATCAATGTAAATCCTTCTACACTTTATAGCCAGTGGTTTGGCCAGTTTGAGAAAAATATATCAACATTGTTTCAGGCGGCATATCTCCTTTCTCCATCCATATTATTTTTTGATGAAATTGATACGCTTGTACCAAAAAGATCTGGGAATGAATCAGATGCTGCAAAGAGAGGGGTATCCCAGTTGTTGACAGAGGTCGGTGGCTTAACCTCTGAAAAGGATAAAAATATTTTTCTTATTGCTGCAACAAACAATCCATGGGGTATTGATGAAGCGATTATGAGGCCAGGAAGATTCGACATTAAAATTTATGTACCGCCACCGGATTTTGAAGCAAGAAAACAGCTATTCAGATTGAAACTTGCAGATATAAAACATCTTGATTCAATAAATTATGATGAACTCGCAGCTGAAACCGAACGGTACTCTGGGGCAGATATAGAATTTATATGTAAAAAAGCAGTACAGAATGTATTTATGGAGGTTATAAAAGGAGGCGATAAAAGAGATGTGACCACAACGGACATTTTAAATGTAATATCACAGATAAAGCCTTCAATTGATATGGCAATGCTTAAAAAATACCAGGAGTACATTTTAAGCATTTAAACTGCCGTGCTGTAAAATCAAGTTTAAAATTATAAAATAGAAAAGTTTATTAAAAGAATAACATTATATTTATTATGTCAATTTTGCCAAAGAGAAAACATGAGCCAAGTACTGAGGAGCAACTTAATGAAAATTTAATGCTTATTAAGGAGAGGCAGGGCAGCATGAAAGCTGTCATCAGAAAATTGTTGAGCATGGCGCAATCTATAGATGCCCAGCTGGCCGAAAATAAGGAAAAGGGATATGATGACCTGGTTGCCAAGAATGAAGTAATGTTAAAAACCATTCAGAACTATATAAAGGGCTTTGATTCACTTGTCGGATACCTTGACTGGTATGCCAGCATGGCCAAAGTTAATTTTGACCTTGAACGCGCTGTAGGTGTTACAGGTGACCTTACAAGCCTTACTGGAAAACTAAAAATTTCTCCAGAAATGCAATCAAAGTTTGAAACTTCTATCTCTGAATTTACCAGCATGATGGAGGAGAACCAGGCCTCTATGAAGGAGGAAGTGGAATCAATTAATAATGTATTTGGAATTAAAAACCAAAATGGCCTTGGCTCTGAGGATATGTTAAAACAGTTCTTGAGGGAAGGCTCATTTTCCGGCACTTCTGAAAAAGCAGGTTCAGATACAATAGACTCAGAACTGGAAAAAAGAAAAACAACTGAATGATTGCCTGAAAAAATTAATTCAACTTTCTTATAATTAATTTATAATATAAATTATATGATATTATTTTTATATCACAGAATACAGATCGCAGGTATATAAATTATTCAAAAAATTTGTATTTTCTATGTTTTTGCATTGAAGTTTTATAAAAGTGCAGAGAACGGGATTTGAACCCGCGAACTCCTACGAGACTAGACCCTTAATCTAGCGCCTTTGTCCTAACTCGGTAATCTCTGCCTTTCTATATCAGTTCAAAATATATTAACTTTAATTTTTATAGGTTGATTTTTCATTGCTTATTTGAAAATTTAAAAAAAATTGAAAGTACAATAGTATTTATAATACATTGATTAATTATAAACGATGATAAAAGAGAATACACTTGTTATTGCCAATCCGGGAACCGGCAAAACAACAACAATAGCTGATGAAATAAGCCGATTGTTAGAAGAGGGCACAGATCCAAAATCTATTCTATGCATTACATTTACCAATAAAGCTGTAGATCAGTTGAGGGCTGCAATTGACAGATCCATTTCACAGGGGCTAAAACAAAATATGACAGCCTATGATGTTGATATTTATACATTTCACGGTTTTGCATTTCAACAACTTTCAAAAAATGATGACATAGAAGATATAATTTCATTCAACCTTGCAAGATATTTAATTTACAGGAAACTTCATGAAAGCCATGCTTTCAATTATTCAAGAGATTATATAATAAATGATATTATTCCAAAATTAGAAAATGCAATACGATATATCAAAAGTTTTGGTATAAAACCCGATGATATAGAGAAGAACAAAGATGCAATTATTGCTCTATTAAAAAGCAAACATCTAAGAGGCAGGGTTAAAAATATAGGCATTGTTGAGGAGGAATATTTATTCAAATATTTTTATGATGCTTTTGCATACTATGAGAAAAAAAAGCCATATCCAGATTTTAATGATTTATTGTTCAACTTTGCTGGACTCGAAAAAAAAGATAAATATCAATATATCTTTGTTGATGAATTACAGGATGTTAACAAAATTGAGGCTGAAATTGCCTTATCAACTGGAGAAATAAAATTTCTTGTTGGTGACAGGAAACAGTCTATATTTGGATTTCAGGGAGGTGCACTTTCTGTATTCAACTCACTTATTGATGATAAAAGTATAGCAAAAAGAGAGCTTACAAGAAATTATAGAAGTACGGAAACAATTATCAAATATGCAAGAGACTATTATCTAAAACATGGCATAGATGCACCTGAACTTAAAGGTTTTTCAGGTACAGGAAATGAAGGGAAAAAAATTCGTATAATGGAAAGCGACTCGCCTGTTGATTCAATAATAGCAGTATTGAACAATATAGATACTGAAAATGGCACAACTGGAATAATTGCAAGGACAAATAGCCAGATTGATGATATATCAAAAATATTAGACAGTTACAATATAAAATACACAAGTGATTCTAATATACATTCTATCAATCAGGCAAAGAAAGATATAATATCGTTTTTCAGAGGGCTTTTCTATGATAATGCTTCTGATACCATAGCAGCACTCATCACGCCATTCTCTGGCGTTCCATTGCGAGAAGCATTTAAAATTGCAGAATCGTTGAACCAGGAAAATAGCCCGCTAGAAATATTTGACGAAAAAAATAAATTTTATTCACTGAGAAATTCCAGTATTGATAAAACTTCTATAATGAAACTTTTCGATGAAAGAATACTTCCTGTATCAGCATCAATCGGAAAAGAATATTTCCTCACAGCAGCTTCCATAAAGAACTCAATAACTGATTTCTTTGAATTCGAAAAAGATTATACTGGTGAGAAATTCTTTGATTATCTTGATCTTGCATATTCTGAAAACAGCAATGAATCGGGCAGCGAGGGGATAATACTTACAACAGTCCACAAGGCAAAGGGGAGAGAATTTGATAATGTAGTATACCTTCCTAAAAAAGCCAGAAATTCAGATGCTTACATAGATATTATTGTTTCTTCCATTATAGAAACTGTAAAAAACATAAATGTGGATGCAGAACTGGGCGATGAGGATATAAGAGTTAATTTTGTAGCACTTACACGGGCTAAGAATACACTTGCTATCTGTGTTGACCATAAATCGGTTGAGGAATATTATATACCGGAATATTGCGAGATAATAAATATGAATGTCAAGGAAGATAAGCTCACTGTTCCTGACAAAAATAGATATGATGAAGCTTATTTCCTCTTTGCCTCAGGCAATTATGAAGGTTCTATGGACCAGATTAAGAATCATAACAGCTGGCTCAGGGATGAAATTTATAAATTCTTCCATGATAAAAAGAAATTATCATACTCACTTATAAGCTTAGATAATCCATTCTGGCTTTTAAAAAATAATATTTTAAAATTAAATGAGAAAACTGATGCTTTATCCTATGGCTCAATGGCCCATGACCTTGCAGAGGCATATTTTAATAACGAAATTGATGAGGCTATGCTGAATACAGGTGAGAAAAAGTTGAAGGACAATATAGAATCGGTAATAAACCAGATTAAAAGTTCTTACAAAATGGAACAGATAGAGGCCGAAGTTCCAGTGATTGCAAGGGTAAACCAGATGTTTGAGGAATTCAAAAATGTTGATAATGACATAATGTTTTTTGGCAAACTTGATGCTGTTTTCAGTGATGGGAATAAATATGTTATTCTTGATTACAAAACCGACAAGAACATGGATCGGGCATCACACCACAGAGTGCAGTTGCTTGCATACAAGATACTTTATTCAATAAAACGTGAAATAAATCCTGCCGATATTGATATTGCCATAGGTTATATAAGCATGAGGGACAAAATAAACACAGGCAAAAATGATAGGGGATTGGCATACAAACAGCCCGATAAACACGCTGAAGAAAAATTGAAGTCATATATTAACAGATTCCTGGAATATAGAAAAAATCCGGATCGTTTTATAGATGATTATCTCAACACTAAATGTGATGATACTTTATATGAAAGGCTGGCACAGATGTTGAAAAAATAGTTACATGCTTTCTAATATTTTTTGCCTTATTTTTGATGAACTGTTTATTATTCCTTTATATGGCCCTGTTCTTTTTACTACAGTATTGAGGCCTAATTTTTTGCATTCACTTTCTATAAACGAATCGTCAAACTTCTGATTAAATCCAAGAGTAATAATATCTGGCCTTATCTCCGATACCGTTTTAAAAATGTTGTTGTCACTGTGGCCTATAATCACCTCATCGACCATTCTTAATTCGGAAACAAGTTCTTTTCTTTCCTCTTCATTGAATATTAAGTTCTTTCCATGTTTTATTGCAGTATAGTCCGATGCAATCACGACCACCAGATAATCGCCGAATGACTTTGATTCATTTAAATAATGTATGTGCCCTAAATGAAGTATATCAAATACGCCCGAAGCCATAACCTTTCTCATTAAAATGGGATTGCATCAATTATTATAAACTTTAAGCAGATTAAATGTTATATTGATACATATTAAGCATATTAACTTTAAATACAAATTTGCTATTAATAATATATATGGAAGAAATGGAAAATCAGATATATTCAATACTCAAATCAAACGTTGATAAATCCTTAGAAAAATCGTGTGCGCTTGCATATTCAGGTGGGCTGGACAGTTCACTGCTTCTTGCATTATCTAATTACAGGTATATTCCATATACTCTTGGCTTTTCTAATTCACGCGATATAGAACATGTTGAGGACTCTTCACTTATTCTTAACCTGAATGTTAAAAAGATAATTTTAGATGATATTGACATCGAAAATTATATAAAAGAACTGAAGAATATGGACCCAAAAATATCAAAGATGGAACTTGGATACGAACTTGTTTTATTCATTTTAATGGATTATATACCTGAAAAATATGTGGTTACCGGCCAGGGCGCTGATGAAATATTTTACGGTTATAGAAGATTCGTAGATAATCCCCATTTAAGGAATGATACTTATATGAACAGATTATTCAATGTTACATTGCCAAGGGAAACAAAAATGGCAGAATACTATGACAAGGAACTTATCACTCCATTTTTAGATCCGGAAATACTTAAATTGAGAAAAAAAATAACAAGGGAAATGAATATAGCAGGAGACAAAAATAAGGTGATGCTGAGGCATATCGCAGAGGCAATTTCGGTACCTAAGGAAATTTACAGCCGCAATAAAACAGCTGCACAGTATGGTTCAGGAATTACCAAATATCTTATGAAATCTGTGTGATAAAATATTTAGAAATGAATAAATATTATTGGATAATATAGTAATAAATTAATGGGATAAATAATGACATATACAGGCATAATAGGCGGAAGTGGACTTTATAGCATCATGAAGAGCAAAAGAATTGAGGAAATTGATACGCCATATGGAAAAACATCATCTCCAATAGAAATAGGAGATATAAATGGCGTTGAAGTTGCATTTATTGCAAGGCATGGCAAAAAGCATACTGTCCCGCCACATATGGTAAATTACAAGGCAAATATATTCGCACTCAATAAACTTGGCGTAGAAAGAGTCGTCGGCCTCAATGCGGTTGGCTCATTAAAGGAAGAATATAAACCGGGCGATATAGTGATTCCTGACCAGTTTATAGACTTCACAAAAAGGCGTGACCTCACATATTACAATGGCCCTGATGTTTATCATATTTCTATGGCTGACCCATTCTGCAATGATATAGAAAGCAGTGCATACAGCACTGGAATTAAGTTAGGGTATCCTGTTCATAAAAGTGGCACATATTTATGTATTGAAGGACCCCGGTTTTCAACCAGGGCTGAATCCAGAATGTTTAAAAATTTTGCTGACATAATAGGAATGACACTTGTTCCAGAAATTAATTTAACAGCCGAACTTTCAATGTGCTATGGCATGCTGGCAACCGTAACAGACTATGATGCATGGAAGGATGAGGCAGTTGAGGCTACTGATGTTATGGAAATTATGAAACAGAGTGAAGAAAAAGTAGCAAATATGTTATATAATTTAATTCCAAAAATTAACGATCAAAGAAATTGCAAATGCTCTTTGAGATTAGAAAATGCAAAAGCGTGATATAAATGAAAATAAAATTTCTCGGCGGAGCCGAAGAAGTCGGAAGACTGGCAATAAAGATAGAAGATAAAGAAAGCAAGATAATGATAGACTATGGTATAGAGCCTGAAAAGCCTCCTGAATACCCAATGCCTCCAGAGAAGGTAAATGACATATTTTTAACACATGCCCATCTGGACCATACTGGTGCATTGCCGGTATATTACCATAGCTTCCAGGCAAATTTCCATGCTACAGCGATGACAGCAAACAGTATAAAACCAATACTCATGGATTCGTTAAAAATTATGAGGCTTGAAAATTATACAAAGATGTTTAACGAAGAAGATGTTGACAACCTGTTTAAATCCATGGTCACTGCAAAATACGAGCAACCATTCCAGGTTGATAACCTGACAGCAGTTGCCCACAGTGCAGGGCATATACCTGGCTCAAGCATGTGGTGGTTCCAGGATGCAAAATCCTTTATGATCACTGGCGATCTGTATACAAAAGATACAAATCTTCTATACGGTGCCAGGCCTGTAAAAACTGATGTTTTAATTATGGAAAGCACATATGCAGGAAGAGACCATGAAGACAGGGATGAAGTTATACAGCGCCTGAAAGATAGCATAAAGGAAACTATTGATAATGGAGGCAAAGTTATACTTCCCACATTTGCCATAGGAAGAACACAGGAAATGATAATGACACTGAGAGATATGGATTACAGAATATATGTAGATGGCATGGGAAACAGGATATCTGGAATATATATGGATACGCCAGGATTCCTGAGAGATCCAAAAATGTTCAGGAAATCACTTGGCCGCGTAATACGTATTATGAATAACAGGATGAGAAAGGAAGCCATAGCAGAAGCAGATATTATCATTACAACATCAGGAATGCTTGATGGAGGGCCGGTACTCGGCTATATAGATGCATTTGCAAATGATCCGAAATCTGCTATTTTCCTGACAGGATATCAGGTAGATGGAACAAATGGCAGAAGCCTGATTGAAAACGGTACAATACAGATTGCAGGCGCAACAATAAAACCTGCTATGAAGATCGATTTCTTTGACCTTTCTGCGCATGCTGGACATTCAGACCTCGTTAAATTTATAAAGGGCGTTGATCCTGAAACAGTTGTACTGTGCCATGGAGACCAGCGTGAAAAACTTAAGGAAGCACTTCCTGAATATAACTTTATACTGCCATTTAATGGCCATGAATTTGAGATAAAATAATTAGCTTTAAGATTTTTATTTTATCAACAATGCTTTAAATTTATTTATAATATTTTTGATATAGATACTCATATGCAATATTGATGTTTTTCATTTTTTCTGAATATTCAGCTTCATTTTCAGGCGTTGCAAAATCAGGATGGTAGATTTTTGCCAGCCTTCTATATGCTGTTTTTATTTCCATGGCATCATCAGTAGGCTTTATCTCAAGAATGGAAAACATATCATCATCATTTTTTTCAGGCTGTTCAGGGATTTCTTTATATGTTTCCCTGTCTATATATTCATAGAAAACATATTGTGTTTTTATTGCCATTCCGTACTCTTTTGCAGCATCATTTAAAATATCCAGAATCTGCCCTGAAATTTTTTTCTTTGATTGTGGGTCAAGAAATATATGAACAAATCTTTTTTCATAATCTTTATCGTGGTAATATGAAAGAAGCATTCCATTGTTTATTTTATCACTGAGATGAAATGACCATACAGTATTTCCAAATTTATCAAATATGTTCTGGCGGAATATAACCTTCCGCTGCAGGAGATTGCCATTAACCGAAACCTTTGAAATTTTCTTTTTAGAATATATTATAGAATCGTCCGATATCCAGTAAAGAAATAAATATTGATAGACCTTTTTCCCATTAAATCCTGTCAGATCGTCACTGAATACTATGTTTCCATTCAATTTTTTTATTTTTTGTATATTTTGAAACTCTGAAAACGGCATATTTTCTGGAACAGGCATAGGTCAGCAATTTCAGCCTGATATAAAAATCTATCCAGCATTTCTCCCATTCATAGAAATACTTATATTAGATTTTAAAATGCTGAAAGCGGGCTCGTGGCCTAGTATGGATAAGGCACCGTCCTTCTAAGTCGGTGATCGTGGGTCCAAATCCCACCGAGCCCGTGTTGAATTGAATAATCTACAGTATTGAATTTAAATAGACAGTCCTTTAAAAATAACTATTTAAAACTCAACATTCTGTATTTCATGCCACTTATGCAGTTAATATGTGCCATTTTATTCTTTTGCCCGCTTTACTCTGGCCTCATTCATGTGATGGGATTTTACTATCTCGGTTCTCAAATCGAATGTGGAGTTCGCCTCATTGGATTTTGTTTACAATCTTTTTGCAGCATCCTGAACCTTGATTAACGTCGATGTATAATATATTACTGTGTCCATTTTGGACAGCTCAGCGTCATATTGTCCAATATGATCAAATTGAATAGGCCATATAATGATAAGCAAATATGGAATAGTGAAGCCCGATTTTGTTCTTTCTCTGATGGCACAGAAGCCAATAAATGCTTCTTTGTAATTAAAACCAAATCCAATGTTATTTAAAGCAGAAGGCACGTATTGCTATGGGCAATTTCGCTGAGAAAAGAGATTTCCTTTTTCCGCATAGATATCTCATCCATTGCACTTAAACAACTGATCGACATATTGATACCGAAAAGTATACTGTCATCCCATAAAATTTTCTTAATATTGGTTTTTTTGATCTGTCATTCATTCATAATCAAATTTTAATGTAGGAACAATAAATAATCTTGATGGTTGCATATTACAAGGGTATGAGAAATGGAGAGTTAGTTTATAAATAGTACGAGAGTTATTTTTCCTGACGACATGGAAAAAAACATATTTTGGCATGTGATTTTTCTCAATTGTGGGAGAATGGCATAAAGAAGGTTTTAAAAATTCACTCAATTTTCCTGGCAATAAGAAATCTCTAACCATATTCTATTTTAGCAAAACTTTAAATTCCTTTTTCATATTAATTCCTTATTATGCTTGCTCAAGACAAAGATTGCAAATCACAATATGTGGGAAAGGATCTTGAGAAAAGATTGTGGGCATCCGCAGATAAACTTAGAAGCAATATGGATGCGGCAGAATACAAACATATTGTTCTTGGCCTGATCTTTATTAAATATATTTCTGATTCCTTCACTGAGGTGTATGAGGAACTTGAAGCTAATAAAGACAACTTTTCCGATCCCGAGGATCGTGATGAATATGTGGCAAGAAATGTTTTCTGGGTTCCAAAAGACGCCAGATGGGAATATCTCAGGAACAATGCAAAACAGCCTACAATCGGACGAATGATTGATGATGCTATGGAAGCCATAGAAAAGGATAATCCTTCGCTTAAGGGCGTATTACCAACAGATTATTCAAGGCCTCAGCTCGATAAGCAGAGGTTGGGTGAATTGATTGATCTGATCAGTGGTATCACCATAGGAACATTGGATGCAAGAGGAAAGGACATTCTTGGTAGCGTTTACGAATACTTTCTTGGTCAATTCTTTCTGGCAGAAGGAAAGAAGGGAGGTCAGTTCTACACACCGAGAAGCATTGTGAAACTTCTTGTAGATATGATTGAACCATTCAAAGGGCGGGTTTATGATCCATGTTGTGGTTCAGGTGGAATGTTTGTGCAGAGTGAAAAATTCGTTGAGATCCATCAGGGTCGGTTGGATGATATTCATATATTTGGGCAGGAATCTAATCAGACAACCTGGAAATTGTGCAAGATGAACCTTGCAATCCGCAATATAGATTCAGATCAGGTCTCATGGAATTCTGAGGGCAGTTTCCTCAATGATGCACACAGAGACCTGAGAGCAGATTTTATTCTTGCCAACCCTCCATTCAACGATTCGGATTGGAGTGGCGAGAGATTGCGAAACGATCTAAGGTGGAAATATGGTGTACCGCCAACAGGGAATTCAAACTTTGCGTGGGTGCAGCATTTCATTTATCATCTTTCACCAACTGGCATTGCAGGATTCGTACTTTCCAATGGTTCAATGAGTTCCAACACATCCAATGAAGGCGAGATAAGGAAGAACATCATTGAGGCGGATCTTGTGGATTGTATGGTTGCTCTCCCGCCTCAGTTGTTTATGAATACACAGATTCCTGCATGCCTTTGGTTTGTAACAAAGGACAAGAAGAATAACAAATTTCGAAACCGTTCAGGTGAAACACTGTTCATTGATGCGAGAAAATTGGGAACAATGATAGACAGGAAGTCACGTGTCCTTTGCGATGAAGATGTTAAGAAAGTATCAGATACATATCACTCCTGGAGGGGTGAAAAGAATTTCAGCGAATATAAAGACATTCTAGGGTTCTGTAAATCAGCGACCGTGGAAGAGATTAGAAAGAACAACTATGTAATGACACCGGGTCGATACGTTGGTACAGAA
This sequence comes from Ferroplasma sp., assembly GCA_038729085.1. GTDB lineage: Archaea > Thermoplasmatota > Thermoplasmata > Thermoplasmatales > Thermoplasmataceae > Ferroplasma. The sequence continues at coordinate 18,729 of JAVYST010000014.1, forward strand.
GAACAGGACGAAGATGATGAGGAATTTCAGGAGAAGATGGAAAGACTCACTTCTGAACTTAAAAAACAAATGGAAGAGTCAAGAAGATTGGATGATGAGATAAAGAAGAATCTGGAGAGGATTGGATTTGGATTCTGAAACAACTATATGGAATACCAGATTTCTCAAAGACGTAATTGAACTAAAATATGGTAAGGGTTTAAAGGAAAGCGAGAGGGAAATGGGTGAATTTCCGGTTTATGGGTCCAGTGGTGTTATAGATTATCATAAAAAGTATCTTGTCGACGGACCAGGAATTATAATTGGTAGAAAGGGAACAGTTGGTAAAGTAAACTTTTCAAAAATAAATTTTTGGCCTATTGACACAACTTATTATTTAGAATTGAAGAACCATGGGAATTGGGCATTTTTTTATTATTTTCTTAAAACATTAAATTTTGAACTGTTAAATACACACTCAGCAGTTCCTGGGTTGAATAGAGAAGATGTGTATAACCTAAAAGTTAAAATTCCTGATTACAAAGAACAAAGAGCGATTGCCAAAATCCTTTCCGACCTCGATTCAAAAATCGAATTGGACATTCGGATGAACAAAACACTGGAATCAATCGCACAGGCATTATTCAAACACTGGTTCATAGATTTTGAATTTCCGGATGATAATGGAAATCCCTACAAATCTAGTGGTGGTGAGATGGTTGAATCGGAACTTGGGGAGATTCCTAAAGGCTGGGAAGTCAATAAGTTGGCGAACTACGTCGATGTGATAAAAGGTTGCTCTTATAGAAGCGAAGATCTAAAGAGATCTAATATTGCATTAGTTACTTTGAAGTCCATTAATCGGGGCGGGGGTTTTAATCAAGATGGCTATAAAGAATATGTGGGTGATTACGATCAAGATCAAATTCTAAATGAGGGAGATATTATAATCGCACAAACAGATTTGACACAGGAAGCTGAAGTTATTGGAAGAGCTGCAATTGTAAACTCTTTGGGTAAATATTCACAATTAATAGCTTCGTTGGATCTACAGATTATAAGACCAAGGGAGGTCTTTTCTCGAAATTATCTTTATTACTTGCTAAGCAGAGAAACATTCCATAATCATGCATTATCCTACACTAATGGCACTACGGTTCTACATTTAAACAAAAACGCAGTTTCAGAATATAAAACAGTTATTCCGTCGAAAGCAATAATGAAAAAGTTTGATATATGCACCTCAACTACGCTTCAAAGAATAGGCATCAATATAAATGAAAAAGGCGTGCTAGTAAGCATACGTTGCTCGCTCCTTCCAAAACTAATGTCCGGAAAGATCAGAGTTCCTTTGGAGGTTATAAATGACAAAAAGAATGAATGAATCTGACCTAGAAGATCTGTTTCTACAACTTCTAGAGGCCGTAGGATATGAGATAAGGCATGGACCCGATATTTCACCAGGAGGGAATGATCAGGAGAGAGAATATGCTGATGTTGTCCTGATTTCAAGGTTAAGGGAAAGACTCCGGATAATCAATCCTGACTTTCCTGTTGAAGCAATTGACGATGCTGTAAGAAAGATTCTGAAGGCAGGCAGTCAAGACCTTGTTTCTAATAATCGTGAATTTCATAAGATGCTAGTCAACGGAATTGATATAGAATATAAGAAGGAGGACGGTAAAGTAAGGAGCGATAAACTGTTCATCTTTGATTTCAATCAGATCGACAACAATGAATTCCTGGCTGTAAACCAGTTCACCATCATTGAAAATAGGAAAGAACGAAGACCTGATATTATTCTCTTTTTGAATGGAATTCCGATAGTTGTGATTGAATTGAAGAATCCTGAGGATGAGAACGCAAGCATATGGTCAGCATTCAGGCAGATACAGACCTATATGCAGGAACTTCCTGGCCTGTTCCGGTTCAATGAAATATGCATTATCAGCGACGGTATCGAATCCAGGTATGGCACTATTTCCTCACAACGGGAGCGATTTATGCAATGGAAAACGATAAATTACGAAAAACCACTAAAGAAGACACGAATTGAAACTGTTGTTATGGGTTTTCTTTCTCCCAGCGTTCTTATTGATATTGTGAGAAATTTTATCGTATTTCAGAAAGAGAGATCAGAAAGTTCAGAAAGAACTGTAAAGAAAATAGCTGCATATCAGCAGTACAATGCTGCGAACAAGGCTATAACATCAACAATTAAAGCAATTGATTCAAACCATAAGGCTGGAATAGTGTGGCACACGCAGGGTTCTGGAAAAAGCCTGACCATGGTATTCTATGCCGGCAAACTTGTTCTTGAACCGAAGCTTGAGAATCCAACAATTGTTGTTCTCACTGACAGAAACGATCTTGATGACCAGCTCTTCGATACGTTTGCTGGCTGCCAGGATATATTGAGGCAGGAACCGAAACAGGCAGATTCCAGAGAATCTTTAATAAAGCAAATGGGCGTGGCTTCTGGTGGTATTGTTTTTACCACAATACAGAAATTTCTACCGGAGAACAGTGAATATGCTTTTCCCTTGATTTCAGATAGAAAAAACATAATTGTAATAGCTGATGAAGCACACAGGAGCCAGTATGGATTCAGTGCACAAATCTCAAATGGTGAGGAGAAAGCAAAGAAATACGGGTACGCCAAATACCTGAGAGATGCAATACCAAATGCAACATATATTGGCTTCACAGGAACACCGATCGAGAAGGAGGATCGATCCACACCACAGGTCTTTGGAAAATATATAGATATTTACGATGTGCAGCAATCTGTAGATGATGGGTCAACTGTCAAAATTTATTACGAGAGCAGACTTGCCAAGGTTGACATAAAACCAGAGGAGAGATCTCAGATTGATAGAGAGTTTGAGGAGGTCACTGAGGGCGAAGAGATATCGAGTAAAGAGAAACTTAAGACAAAATGGGCCAATGTTGAAAAGATCGTTGGAAGTCCGCACAGGTTGCAGACAATAGCAAAAGATATAGTGGAACACTGGGAAAGTCGTCTTTCCGTTATTGATGGAAAGGCTATGATTGTGTGCATGAGCAGGAGAATAGCCGTCGATCTTCATAATGAAATAATAAAGTTAAGGCCTGATTGGTATGACAAGGACGATGACAGAGGTATAATAAAGGTGGTCATGACCGGATCTGCATCGGATGGGCCAGAATGGCAGGAGCATATACGCAACAAGCAGGGGAGGCAGAGACTGGCTGACAGAATGAAGGATCCAGATGATCCTCTCAAAATCGTCATTGTGAGAGATATGTGGCTCACGGGTTTTGACGTGCCAAATCTGCATACAATGTACATCGATAAGCCAATGCAGGGTCATACACTTATGCAGGCAATAGCGAGAGTTAACAGGGTGTTCAAGGACAAGCCAGGCGGTTTGGTAGTTGACTATATTGGTTTTGCATTTGAACTGAAGAAAGCATTGTCGCAATATTCTAAAGGCGGTAGAAGGGATACAGGAATTCCTATTGAACAGGCAATTGCAATCATGGAGGAAAAATATGATATTGTTTCTTCTATGCTGAATGCCTTTGATTATTCAAAGTTCTTCAATGCCGATACAAAGGAAAGGCTTGCAATCATTGAGAATGGAATGGATCACATTCTATCACAGCAAGATGGAAAAGAACGGTTCGTGAGGCACGTAACTGAGCTGACAAAGGCATTCGCTCTGGTCATACCTGATCCTGCTGCTATAAGTATTAGAGATGATGTAGGCTTCTTTCAGGCGTTAAGATCTGCTATAATAAAGAATACAGAAACAAGAAGGGTGGATTCAGGTGAATCCGAAACGGCCATTAGACAGATACTTTCCAGAGCTATTGTATCGGAAAGCGTAATTGATATATTATCGGCTGCTGGATTGAAAAATCCAGATATATCTATACTATCCGATGAGTTTCTAGCAGAGGTCAGAGATATGCCTCAGAAGAATCTTGCGTTTGAGATGCTAAGAAAGCTTCTGAATGATCAGATACGCATCAGGATGAAGAAGAACATCATACAGCAAAAATCGTTTCTGGAACTTCTTGAAAAAGCTATCAAGGCATATACGAACAGAGCAATAGAGACTGCTCAAGTCATTCAGGAACTGATCGACCTCGCCAAAAAGATCAGGCTGGAACAGAACCGTGGCAAGGAAATGGGATTAAATGATGATGAAGTAGCATTCTATGACGCACTCGCAGACAACAAGAGTGCAAAAGAGGTGCTGGGAGACCAGAACCTTCGAATAATAGCGAAAGAACTAATAGAGGCTGTAAGAAAGAATGCCACAATCGATTGGACCATAAGAGAGAATGTTCAGGCAAAATTAAGGCTGATGGTAAAAAAAATACTAAGAAAATGGGGATATCCTCCAGATAAGCAGGAGAAAGCAACCGTGACTGTACTGGAACAGGCAAAGTTGTTTGGTTATGAGTGGGCGATATGAATTTAAAACGAAAACTACAAATTGGGAAAATGAACTATGACACTTTTGAAAATAAAAAGAGCCTTATTGAAAATCTTATTGATCAAGGCAAACTAACAGATGAGCTAGGTAACTTTATCATGCGTAAGTTTAAATCCTTCGAATGTAATGTTAAGGTTTTCCTTAGTTATTCAAGCAAGGATAGAGAAATAGTTTCAATTATAAATGAAGGTCTTAAAAATCTCGGGCTTATGAGTTTCATGGCTCATGAAGATATCCAACCATCAGAAGAATGGCAGGGGAGGATATTATCCGAACTTAAGGCACATGATATATTTATTCCAGTACTAACGAAGAATTTTTTTGATTCGGAATGGACAAACCAGGAGACAGGCGCTGCGGTAACTCAGAGTTCTTTTATAATCCCTATATCTATAGCCTTTGATAATGAAGATTGGGAAACTCCCCGAGGATTCATTGGAAAATATCAGTCATTAAAAATAAGGATAAAATCACAGGATTACAGAATTAACCTTGAAAACGTATCGGCACAAATCCAGAATGAAATTTGCCAAATAATGATAAAGAAGGATAGTTTTAAAGAGAGACTTAGAAATTGCTTCGTAAATTCATTGGTAAACAGTAATTCATATGCAGAGTCGAATGCCAAAGTAGATTTGATTAAAATGTTGGAGCCATTCAATGTTAAACAACTAAGAATTATTTCGTTCGGTTATCTCCTGAACGATCAGATCCGTAATGCCAACTCATTGGCAAGTAAAATTGAAACTCTAATGAATGATAATACCAATATTCTGGATACTAAAACCAAATCTATTATGTCTTTGATAGAAAAAAATTAATTACCCAACTTTTTAGTCTTTTTGATCACTACATCAATAATCCTATTCTACATTTCTGATAGTGAAACTATTTTCTCCTGTAAAAGCCATGATTGCGCACGCCAACCTTCCTCTTGAATCAACTGCCAGGAATATCTTCTTTAGCTCTACCTGCGATGGAACCTTTTCATCCTTGAGCGTAATACGTGTGTCATGGCCGCCTATCTTGATCTTCCTCGTCATAGCTGTCCCCTTGAACAGAAGCCACGACTTTACGGCTTTGGCCATAGATGCAATGCACGGTCCAGAGTGACAGGTGCTGCATTTCTGAAATCTCTTACAAAATCCACTGGAAGATCGCTTAACTCCTTGTCATTAATCCTAAGTAACTCCATGGGGCTCTTATGCACAAATTCGTAGAATAGCCCTAGTCTCCTCATTGCCTTCTGAATATGAAAGTTACCATTCTACCATAAATTGCAATGTTCCAGAATACCTGAACTCTTTTTGAATTGCCACGTTTCTGAAGTTCGTCAATATAAGAAGCCATTTGAGTAATAATTTGATCCATGTTCGAAAGATCATTCATTCTCCAACTCCTCCATGTTTTCACTCCATTAAAGTCTTCTCAATTTACTACGAATACTTAAGTCAGCTCAATTATTTTCAAGAATTTTTCTGATCTCTTCGTTTATGTCATTTAGCAGTATGCCATCTTCAGTCTTCCAATATTTTGGACCTGCAACGCCATGGTCATCCTTTTTTAATCCGACTTTTTTATCAATCTTCAAGGCCAAACTTGATACAGAATACAATCTTTTATCTATAAGATAACGTAGCTTGTTTTCTCTATAGTCAACTTCAGCTTGTTCATTTTCAAAAATCTTTCCATGAAAGAAATACAAAACTTGTTTATCCCTGAGAATGCCATTGTCCACTGCTTCTTTCAAAGATACTTTTCTAGCTTTAGATTGCATCTCTCCAGAAGAGTCAATTCCGGTTGGGGCGAGGATTCTCTGTAGTCCATATGGAGTTTTAGGGAGTCCGATTCTTTCCCACAATTTCCCAATGGTCGCTTCATTCTTCTCTTTCAGTTCTTTTTTTTCATTTTCTAATATGTTAACATCTCCATTTAACTCTTTTATTTTATCCTTTTTACTTTCTATTTCTTCATCAATCCCCTCAATTGTTTCTTCATGATCACTATTAATCTTGTCTTCTTCTGTCATCACCCTCTTGATTTCCTCCTCTCGTGAAATTATATGTTCTAATGCTTTCTTATTTTTGAGGTTATCATAACCTAGGAGATTTTCCAAAATTTGAATCACCGATTCGTCCACTAGGTTCCGCCTCTTTATTGAATATAGCAACGACCTTTCAAATGCTACGCCACGCAAAGGGCTATATATCCTGAATTCACTGCCATTTGCAAGTATTGAAATCAGCGAAGATTCAGAAAATGTATAGCCTTTTATTTGCTCAACATAACCGCTCAGGTCTTCATTATAATTCTTTGTTTCTATGAGGACTTTACAATCACTGGATACATTCTTTATAAAGATATCTATTCTTCCACCGTTACTTGTCTTGTATTCAAATTCAAGGTCCTGTCTTTTGTGGCCCAAAATTTCAAGAAGAGGGACTATAATCTTTTGCTTAACGTTCTCTTCCGTTGAGCCAACTTCTTTCTCAGTCAATTCTGCAATCTTTGAAACATCGCTTTTATTTATTATGTAACCCACCTCTTCCATATATTTTCATTTTACATCCTACTCATTGAATCTTTATGTGTCTTTGCCTCTTCAAACTCTTTCCAATTGCGAACATCTCACTCCTTCACATTCCTGACGTTGTTTGCATACATATCCTGGACTTTTGGTAGGTTAGATACATACTGCATTCGAAGAACTCGCCACCCTCACAGTGCAATCTAATCCTCCCCTGCCAATGAGTTTTACAAAAACGTTATGGCACTTGTTTAGCATGCTACTTTTATTTCTGTTATTTGTAATCAATGCAAATAATAATAATGTTTATAAACATTTTCTCAATTAAAATGTTTATACCAACAATCAATTTAAGAGCTGATATTTATGCTTTGCAAATCCAAGATGAAGTTAAAGAAAAAGAAAAAAATATACAATAAGGGAAAAGAACATAAAAACCATATACAGATATAGCCATGCAAATTAGTATAACAACAAGATATGTGAATTACATTTACGGGAGATGCTCGGATAATGTCGAACATAAAATAAATGAAAAAAGAGGAAACAGAAGTTGCTGAAAAATAGGCAAGCACAGTAATAGAATTGAGGAATAAATATGCAGAATCATAGCCTGGAAGAATGTGCAGGCATATTCACTCCAATAGTATATATATAAAAATTGTACATACAGAATACTTTTATCATTGAATATGGTAAACAGGATAGCGATAAGAAGAAATAGGGAAATCGAAAGTATTAAAATTAGAAATGTTAAACAATACAAGAAAGAGCTTGATGGCATACTTTACAACATGGGAAGAAGTAGTATACTATTATAATTATAGAAGAAGGCACATGCCATTGCCAATAGATGATAGCCCTGTTGTGAAACGAGAAATGGTATATGAAAAAAAAGTGAGTCGAATTAAATGAATAAGAATAAGTTATATTGGAACTAATCCCAGGATATCATAGCACAAACACAGAATCAATAAATTTATTTTTGTGCAAATTATATATAAAAAATTATTCATCATAAATGCTTACTTATCTTTTATATATTTGTGAACAATAAATGTGGATGCAGAATGCTATTCAGGTAGATCATCTAATCAAGTCATACGATGGTAAAAGGAAAGCTGTAGATGATTTGTCATTTTATGTCAAGAGTGGAGAAATTTATGGGCTTTTAGGTAGAAATGGTGCCGGAAAAAGCACTACAATAAAAATTCTAACAACATTGATTGGCTATGAAAATGGTGATGTTAATGTACTTGGTTTAGAAGTTTCTAAGCACGGTAGTGAAATTAGAAAAAGAATTGGAGTTGTACAGCAGGAAGAGGCCTTTGATTTTACTACAGTAGAAAATAACTTCAAACTTTATGGGATGCTCTGGGAACTGCCAGGGGAACTTGCAAAAAGCAGGAAGGAGGAACTCATTGAATTTTTTGATCTTAATGAATTGAGAAAAAAGAATATGTTTGATCTCAGTGGTGGCCAAAAAAAGAGAGTACAGGTTGCAAGGGAATTTATGCATGATATGGATATATTTTTTCTGGACGAGCCAACAGTGGGATTGGATCCAATAATGAGAAGGAAGATCCTTGACTTCATTAAAATTAGGGCCAAATCAGGAATGACAGTTCTTTTCACAACTCAAAATTTGGAGGAAGCTGATTACATATGCGACAGAATTGGCATTATTAATAATGGAAAAAAGGTGGCTGAAGGCACTTCATCTGAATTAAAGACTAAATTTGGGGCACTCAGGACTCTCAAGATAGTATATACTTCCCAAAATAAGTTCGGAGAAGATGATTTGCTTATTGGCATCAAAAGAGAGGATATAACAGAAATAGGAATTGGTAAAAATGAAATTTCCGTGGTATCCCCATCGATTGAAAATGTGGTTGGAATTATTCTTTCTAACCTTACAGCTCTGGGAATAAAGTCGGAACAGATAATGATCGACAATCCAACACTGGATGATGTTTTCATGAAGGTGATTGAACAGTGAAACTGCCGGCATTTTTAAGGTTAACGATAAGAAATATTGTTGTAAATATTGATGTTGGAACGCTGGTTTTTATGCTGGGGCTTCCCACACTTTATCTATTTGTAATGGGTTTCATGTTTCAGGGAATTGTGACCACTGGAGTGCCTATCGGCTCCAGTACAGTAAGCTACACAACATTTCTTGCACCTGGAATTATAGCACTTGAGTCTTTCACAGCAGGGAACATTGGCGGGAGTATGTTATGGTCTGATAGAAGATGGGGGATGTTTGAAAGAATTATGGTTGGCCCATTCAGAAGAATTGATTATCTTCTTGGAATCATTACGGTATCAATATTCTTTGCACTGGTTGGTTCTTTAATAATGATTGGATTTTCATTAACTATTCCAATAAGCCTCCATGTTTCTATTGAAAGCATATTATTGTCAGTACTTGCCATAATTATTGGAACAATGCTGTTCTCATCGTTGTTTTTGATAATTTCTGGCCTGTCAAAATCAATGCAGGCATATAATACAATTACAATTGTGCTTTTCTTTTTGCTGGACTTTGCAAGCACAGCTTTTTACCCGATTACTAAAACTACACCAGAATGGTTGAGGATAATTTCAGGCTCTAATCCCTTGAGTTATATTGCAAATATTTTAAGGGATTCTATGATATCATCTGTTACTTTTGGAACAATGTTTGATTTACTTATTCTTCTGGTAATTATGGTAGCCTTTTTTATGGTATCATTAAAAGTTTATAAAAATATAAGGTCCGGAATTTAGATAGTGTAATAGATCTGCTGTAAAATTGATTAGGTCCTGCACAATTCAGATTTAAGATGTGAGAAAAATGCAGGACCAATTGAATATAATGAAAGAGATAATAAATAGTTTTCTTAAGGACAGCAA
>JAVYST010000015.1:0-27997 GCA_038729085.1 Ferroplasma sp.
CACGAAGTATAATTGATGCTATAATCCATACAATTCCAAGAAGAATTGACTGAACGGCCTGAAACTTCAATTTTTTATCTTTCTCGCCATAAAGGATGTATACTATTACACCGGTCACTACCGGGATGAGATAAGCTACAATAAACATTATTTTATTATTTTCCCTGTTTTCATTACTGTTCATATTAACAGCGAATAAAATTTGTGTAGATAAATATTTTTATATCAATTAATCTGTATAATAAACTATAATGCAATAAATAAATTGAGCACTGAAATTATAAGTTTGAAATAATGTGCCGGTTAACGGTTTTAAGAAACAATTTGGTAATATTTATTTACCGCTAAACAATATATCTTAATGAGAATATTCCTTATCGATGTTATTTTGCTTGTTATAACAATAATCTCCTTTACTTATTATATCCTCAACGTCTATTATTCTACTTATTACAAAAAGGGAGCACAGAACGAAGGAATCAGTACAGAGAACGCTACTATTATAATTCCTGTATATAATGAAGATAAGGAAACATTCATCAAGGTTATTAAATCCATAAAGGAACAGGGTGCAAAGTTTATAGTAGTGGGCGATTCAAGCTTAGAGCCATATAAAACCATTACCGAAGAATCTGGTGGCGTTTTTATTTATAATGCGGTAAGGGGTGGAAAAAAGAATGCCCTTGCAACAGGAATACGAAACGTTGAAACAAAATACGTAATGTTTGTAGATAGTGATACCATAATTCTTCCTGGAACTCTGAAAAGCATGCTCACATACTTTACTGGCAACGTTGCAGGTGTCGGAGTAAACATACATGTCAAAAACGATGGTAGAATAGTCTCATACGCTTCTGAATTTGTCCAAAGATTGACAGAAATGATATCAAAATCTATGTCAAGGCATGGCATTATATATGTTCTTGATGGAATATGTGTAGTCTACGATACGGGCATAATTAAGCCATATATCCTTTCTGACGAATTTTTAAATAAAAAATTGCTTGGCAAAAAGGTTATGCTTGGCGATGATATGCAGTTAACAAGCTATCTTATAAAAAATAAGTACAGCATGATTAAAGATTATGATATTTCAGTAGAAACTGAGCCGGAGGCGAATTTCAAAAAATACCTCAACCAGCAGATAAGATGGTCTAGGCGTGGCTGGTATTTCTTCTTTAAGAATTTCAGCAATGGCACTGCTAAAAATGGAGGAAAATTTTATTCTTTTGAACTTCTGTATATATATCTTATACCGATAATAGGTTTTGTACTGTTTATGTTCCGTGCTGCTTTTTTTATGCGTTTCCTCGGCCACATTGATTATTTGAGTGCTCAAAGATTAAGCAGGTTTGCAATGTATGCAATTTTCCATTTCCATTCCCATAGAGGATTCTTTTATAATGCACTTATAACAACTTCATCATATATTATAGGAACGCTTGGCGATTTAATTTTCATCGCTGCAATGGTAATTAAAATACCGAAGAACAGAATAAGGACGCTTGCATACGGAGGCATAGGCCTTGCAATGCTCTTCTTTGTAAATCTTTATGGGCTTGCAACATTCTGGAAACAATCCAAATGGCTTTCCAGATAGAAAAAATTTATATTTTTATTATATCGCTGGATGATAAGGCAGATAGTGAATTAAAGCCAGAAAGCCCCATCTGCAGATCAAGTTCAGATTTTAATTGGGCCAGATAGCGAACAACGCCACGTTTGCCCGCAACACCAAGTGCGTAACAATATGGCCGGCCAATAAGTATCGCAGATGCACCAAGGGCAAGTGCTTTCATTGCATCGGCACCATGCCTTATGCCACTGTCAAACAGTACAGTTATGGGCAATTTTTCTGAACATGCCATTTCCAGGGCTTTTATTGCAGGAATTGCGCCATCAACCTGCCTTCCTCCATGATTGGATATTATTACGCCATCAGCGCCATACTTTGCTGCTAACCGTACATCTTCTATATGCGTAATGCCCTTGATAAGCAATGGCAATCTGGTTATTTTTCTAATTTTTTTAAAATCTTCCCACTGAAATGCAGGGTTTACATAAATTGTGAGAAATTCCTCAATAGCGGATTGCATATCATTTTCAGGCGTAGAAGATAATCGTTTTCTGAATTCAGGATCTGTTGTAAAGTTTGCTATTCCCTCTCCAAGCAGGAATGGAAGATAAGCATTTTTCAGGTCCTGTTCACGCCATCCAAGCATTGTTGTATCAACAGTTACGATGATTGCAGTATAACCAGCCTTCTCGGCACGGTGGATCATGCTTTCCATCACCTTTTCATCTTTTCCAGGATAAAGCTGAAACCATTTTTCGCTATCTGGATAAGCAGTGGAAATTTCTTCAATGCTTTTGGATGAAACAGTGCTGAGTATAAATGGGACACCCATTTCTGCAGCTGCACCGGCGCTTGCCATTTCTGCGTCCTTATGTATTATGGACTGCACACCTATAGGTGCAAGTATAAATGGCGAATCATATTTTTTCCCAAATATTTCTATATTCTGTTCCCTGTTTTCAACATTTCGCAAATATCTAGGCCTGATTGCATATTGCTGGAAGGCATTTATGTTATTATTCATTGTATCATTATTGCCAGCTGCGCCTTCAAGATACCACCATGGGCCGTCAGCTAGCAGCTCTCTGGCTTTTTGCCTCCATTCACTGACTGAAACAGGAAGGTCTGAATCCTGGTCCATTCCAATGTATGCCCTTATCTGATAATCAATTCCATTTTGGCTCATAACATATCATATCAATAATAGGCAGGAACGTTTAAACTTATTGCAATATACATAATATTTCTATAATAATTATATAGCCGATTCCTTATGCCCAATCTTAAGCAATTTATTCACCTATCATTTTTATTGCCTCATCCTTAAGTGAAGAAAGCTCCTGCTTAACCCTGTCGCTGTACTTGACTGCCGAGGTTACCATTGTAGCACTTTCCTGCTTTACTCCACGCATCATCATGCACATATGCTGTCCCCTAGCAATGACCATTGCAAACAGCGGATCCAGGTTTTCGTATATCAATTCCACAATTTCTGATGTCATATTTTCCTGCAGCTGAGGCTTGTTTGCTATCTTATTCACGGATCTTACAAGTTTGCTAACCCCTGCTATATATCCGCCAGGGGCTGGCAGATATGCTATGTTTATTGTCCCGAAAAATGGCAGCAGGTGATGTGAACACATTGAATAAAATGTGATATTCTTCAATATTACCATGCTTTCATGGCCAGAAATTTTAAATTTTGTAAAACTGAAATTATTATTTCCATACCATTCTCTGTAAAAATTATCTATCCTTCCAGGGGTATTTTCCAGTTCCTCTTCATTGAACCAGCCATATTCCCTGTGCAGGCTATAAATCATTTTTTTTATATTATCATTTAATGTTTCATCATCGTTTTCCATTTAAGCACCTCTGGTGTTCCAAATATATGCCCTGTTCCTGGCTAATTCCCTGTTTCCCCATGTAAAGCGGAAACAAATCTTATGCAGGATGTTTCCTATTGCTTGCATAAACAGGTTCTGGAATATACTGAGTTTTTATATATTTTTTTTATTTCCATAGCAGGGCATAAAAGCTGCCTGAAGCACAAACAACAAAGTTTCTATGCTCTCCGCAACACTATGCCTGCTGTTTGAATGTTTATATTTTTAATTCATAAAGTGTAGAGGCATTATTGTATTCCCTTGTAAAGTTAATTTTATCAAACTTTACTATCTCAATTTCCATAAGTGGGTCAGCTATTCCATCAAAAAAGTGGCCACCATACAATTTATGGTCATTTTTTGCAACTCCAATATGTATGTGGAACCTGTGATCGCCTTCTGCTATTGACCCATGAAATGCAACCAGTTCTGATCTGGGTTCTATATATTCTTCTTCATATTTATCAACATTCCAGTAGCCAATTTTCAAATTTTTTACCATTCCAATGCCCATGTTGATAAAGCCTGATTTAACTTTATATTTATCAACAACCTGATCAAGTGTTGAAATAACATGCTCACCGGCATCAAGCTTTATGGCTATTATATTATTTTCTATATTTGATTGCATGTGCAATAATTAATTCTTAATATATAATACTATTACACCATATTAAAAAGCCTAACTGGACTGTTTTCCTGTTATGCCAACAACCCACAGAAACATGGTAATAGCAAAAGACATCCCGAGAATCAATGATATAATATCTATTGAAAGAACATTTTCAAGGTATAATTTAAAATTTGAAATGACATAAAAAACCTCGATTACCGTTATAATTGCAATAATAATGTTTAATTTTATCAAATTTTTTACCGTTTTTTGTTGCATAATTCTTTATTCCTTCATAATATATTTAAACTGCGCATCATAAGTTCATTTGCTGGCTACAGTTTTATTTCACTGCATTGCAAAATATTCATCACAAATAATTATGCTTCATTGTTATTCTGAATTGACCTTGCAAAGTATTCATGTATTGCGGGGTTGCCTGTAAGTTCTGGATGGAATGTCATTGCAATGGCTTTTCTATTCTGTACAAATATACTGGAACCACCAAGATCAGATAAAGACTCAGCGCCACTGTATTCCTCAATTTCAGGCGCCCTGATAAAAACTGCATTAAATTCCCCTATCTGTTTAATTTCTATATTCTGTATAAATGAATTTATCTGCCTGCCATATGCATTTCTCCTGATTTTCATATTTATTATTCCCATGCCCTTTACCCTATCATCCCCTGTATCGGATGATAAAAGTATTGCACCTGCACATGTTCCCATAATATGCATTCCTGAATCTGCCATGGAGATTATTTTATCATATATTTCTGCCATCTTAAGAAAGCTATATATTACAGTGCTTTCCCCGCCAGGTATTATAAGGCCATTAAGCCCATCCATTTCATCTGCAGTTTTAACATTTACCGGTTTAACGCCATAACTTCTTGGCAACTTTCTCAGCATGTTAAAATGTTCGGAAACGTCACCCTGTATATTCAATACGCCAATTTTTATCATGGAAATTATTTACCTGTCCTGTAGCTTTTCAATTTCACTTATTTCAAGGCCAGGCATTCCCTCAAGCCCTGAAGATATTTTTGCAAGCATATTGTAATCGTCGTAATTTTCAGTGGCCTGAACAATTGCCTCGGCCATTTTCTGTGGATTTGAAGATTTGAATATCCCACTTCCAACAAAAACGCCATCCATGCCCATTTTCATCATCAATGCTGCATCGGCCGGTGTGGCAATTCCTCCAGCTGCAAAATTAACCAGTGGCAATCTTTTCAGGTGTTTAATTTCTTTCAGGATGTTATATATGTTATCAACTATTTTTTTATAATCCATTCCATAATATACTCCTGTGAACGGAAGCTTTCCCTCAGAACCGAGCAAATCCATAGACGTTGTGTTCCTCAAAGTAAGATAGCTTTTTGAAATCTCCTCCGCAACAGTAAATATTTCATCAGCTGTCAACATATTTAATGTGGATATTCCATCGTCAACTGCCCTGATGTGCCTCATGGCCTCGATGATGTTGCCAGTTCCTGCCTCGCCCTTTGTCCTTATCATAGCAGCTCCCTCAAAAATCCTTCTGGCTGCCTCAGGAAATGTCCTTGCACCGCATACTACTGGAATTTTATACTCTTTTTTATTGATATGGTAAAAAGGATCGGCAGGTGTAAGCACCTCACTTTCGTCGAGCATATCAACTCCCATGGACTCTAAGATGGATGCCTCGCTTAAATGGCCTATTCTTACTTTAGCCATGACGGGAATAGAAACTGCATCAAGAATCTCCTTTATCTTCAAAGGGTCAGACATTCTTGCAACGCCACCCTGGGCTCTGATATCAGATGGTACCCTTTCCAGTGCCATGACAGAAACTGCACCTGCTTTTTCAGCAATTTTTGCCTGTTCTGCATTTGTCACATCCATTACAACGCCGCCTTTTGCCATTCTGGCAAAACCACGTTTTAATAATTCATCCCCAAATTTCAATTTATTTAAATCTACCATAATAAAAGTATATTATATTTTTATATTTACGCCTTTTCCATTATATAAATGCGAATACTTTCCGTCTAATACAAAAATATTTAATTTTAATGGCCATATCATATTATGGATAAGACGATTTCTATCATTGGAGCAGGAGCAGTTGGCGCAAGCGTTGCACAGGTTTTGGCCATTAAGGATATTGCTGACATAAAAATATTTGATATAGTTGAGGGCCTTGCAAAGGGAAAAGCTCTTGATATACAGGAAGGCGCACCACATTTTGGTTTTACATGCAAACTGGAGGGTTACTGCACCCAGGATCCGTCCGAATATAAACATATGAAAGGTTCAGATGTAATAGTTGTTACCGCAGGCCTTGCAAGAAAGCCAGGCATGTCACGTGATGATTTGCTTGTAAAGAATATAGGCATAATGAAATCTGTTGGTGAGCAGTTAAAAAAATACGGTTCAGATTCTATTATAATTACAGTCACCAATCCAGCCGATATAATGGCATATGCACTGGAGAAAGCTTCTGGAATACCTCCAGAAAGAATAATTGGCCTTGGTGGTTCACTTGATAGTGCAAGGTTCAGGACATTTTTGGCCCAAGAGCTCAACGTTTCAGTAAGAGATGTTAATGCCTTCGTCGTTGGAGGCCATGGTGATGATATGGTGCCATTTATACACTATTCCAGTGTTGCTGGAATACCTATTTCACAGTTGCTCAGCGAGGATAAAATTCAGGAAATCATAAAGAGGACAAGATTTGGCGGCGGAGAGATAGTTGATCTTTACAAAACAGGCTCTGCATATTATGCACCATCAATATCTATAGCAGTAATGATTGAATCAGTCATCAATGATGAAAAGAGAGTAATTCCATGTGCTGCATACCTTACTGGAAAGCACGCTGAAAATTATAAGATCAGTGGAAAATTCATCGGCGTTCCAATTAAAATAGGAAAAAATGGCGTTGAGGAAATATATGATTTAAAATTCAACGATTCTGATTTAAAAGAATGGGGCAAAAGTGTTGATTCAGTAAATAAAAACTGCAAGCTTGCAGACGATTACTTTGCCTCACATTAAGTCTAAATCAAAACTCTTATATTTAATTTTATTATAACATAAAAAATAAATAGTGGTGATAATTTAATGGAAAAAAAAGAATATGATGCTGTTATTTTAGGGGCGGGGCTGGCAGGCCTGATGGCTGCGAATATAGTAGCAGCTGCTGGTTTCAGTGTTGCTCTAGTTTCGAAGGTATTTCCAACAAGATCGCACTCAGCGGCTGCAGAAGGTGGAATTGCAGCATTTGTTATGGGAAATTCTGATCCAAACGATGATCCTGATTTTATGTCCTATGACGAGGTAAAGGGTGGCGATTACCTGGTAGACCAGGACGCAGCTGAATTGCTTTCAAAGAAATCAGGGGAACTTGTGAACCTGCTTGACTCATGGGGTGCACCATTTAACAGGCAGCCCGATGGGAGAATTGCATTAAGGTACTTTGGTGGCCAGACATATCCAAGGACAAGATTTATTGCGGATAAAACAGGCATGGCATTGTTGCATACACTTTTTGAGCATTCAACCGGATTTAAAAATATAGATTATTATAATGAATACTATGTTCTTGATATTGTAAAGGATGGCAACAATGTTAATGGGCTTGTGGCAATGGAAATGAAGACACTGAATCCTATATACCTGAAATCAAGGGCACTGTTAATAGCATCCGGCGGAATAGGAATGATGTACAAGCATACTACTAACAGTTACATAAATACTGGTGATGGCCAGGGCATAGCACTCAGGTCAGGAGTTGCATTGAAGGACCCAGAATTTGTACAGTTCCATCCCACCGGGCTTTACCCATCAGATATATTGATAAGTGAGGCGGCCAGGGCTGAGGGTGCCATATTAAAAAATAATAAGGGCGAACGCTTTATGGCGAAATACGCACCGCATAAATTTGATCTTGCACCAAGGGATATAGTTTCAAGGTCTATGACCATAGAAATTCGTGAGGGCCGTGGATTTGAAGGCGGTTATCTTGGACTTGACCTTACCCATCTTGGAAAGAAATATATCCTTGAAAGATTGAGCCTTGCATATGATGCTGCAAAAAACTTTTCCGGTATTGATGCCTCTGAAGAAATGATACCGGTCAGGCCAGCACAGCATTACTTTATGGGTGGAATAGATGTTGATATAACTGGAACAAACCATGATCTGAATGGAATATTCTCTGCAGGCGAATCTGCATGTGTATCTGTGCATGGCGCAAACAGGCTGGGCTCAAATTCTCTTCTTGAAACTGTAGTATATGGGAGAGAAGCTGGCAATACAATGGTTACCTTCCTTAAAAGCCATAAGGGAACAGAAGCAACTGGAGATGTTGATGCCATTGTTAGCAATGCATATGCATACATCAAAAGAGAAACCGGAGACCATTTTGGAATTTTAACAGAAGAACTCAGAGATATAATGTGGGACAATGTTGGTATTTTCCGTGATAAAGATAAACTATCGGAAGCAGTTGGAAAAATAAAATCACTCAGGGAAAGATCAAAGACTATGTATGTCACCGATAAAACAACAAACTATAATACTGAAGTTTTCAATGCACTTGAAACTAGAAATATGATAGATGTGGCATACACAATAGCAGTAGGGGCTTTGAACAGGACTGAAACAAGGGGGGCACATTTCAGGGACGACTTCCCAACCAGGAATGATACAGACTGGATGAAGCACACAATAACCTATTTATCAGGCGATGAGGTTAAAATAACGTATAAGCCAGTTGTATATACAAGGTGGAAACCTGAACCGAGGGTGTATTAAATGGAAGAAAAAGAAATAACCATTAACATAAAAAAGTATAATGAAAAGGATGGTGCATTCTGGAAATCGTATAAGGTAAAGGCTGACAGGTATACTCAGATGACAGAGGTACTTAGAAAGATAAAATCCGAACAGGACCCTGCACTGGCTTACCGTGCTTCATGCCATATGGCTGTATGCGGAAGCTGTTCAATGAAGATTAATGGCATTCCATCCCTGGCCTGCAGGACAATGGCACTTCAGGCTGCTGATGAAAAAAATGAAATCAATGTTGAGGCAATGGATTATTATCCGGGAGTCAGAGATTTAATCACCAATATTGATACGTTTTATGATAAAATGTATAAAGTAATGCCAAGGCTGGTTGCAGCAGATAGCGTAATTTCTGGCGAGAATGAACAGAGAATGACACCGGAAGACCAGGATGAGGTATGGAAGTTTGAAGAATGCATTTACTGTGGCCTCTGTGTATCGGCATGCCCATCTGTTAAACTTGATGAGAAATTTCTGGGTCCAGCAGCCCATGCCAAGGGTTTCAGGTTCGTTGACGATATGAGGGATACAAAACAGGAGGAAAGGCTTGGCCTTTTAATGGACAGTGCATGGAGATGCACTTCCTGTTATATGTGTTATGAAGTGTGCCCCCAGGATGTGCGCCCGGTCATAGCAATCAAGAAAACAAAGAATTATATGGACGAATATAAAGGAAGTTCAGAACTTATAGTTAATGCCAGAAGGCACGATGACACCATATCTGACCTCATAGATAAAACAGGAAAAATAAAGGAATCAACGCTGTTCCTTAAAACGTTTGGTTTTGGCGAGGCCATGAAAGACGCAGTTGGCATGCTCAAGTCCGGCAAATTTAAATATGCTTTTGAAAAGGATGCAAATGTCAAGAATATGAATGAAATCAAAAACTTAATGGGTGATAAAAAATGAAAGTAGCATACTATCCGGGATGTGCTTCCCATGGAATTGCAAAGGATGTTGATATAGCCACAAAGTTGATAGCAAAAGACCTCGATCTGGAGCTTGTGGAGGTTGATGACTGGAACTGCTGTGGTGGTGGTTTCATGGATGATAAAAATGAAGCTGCACATACATCATTAAATCTCAGAAACCTTGAAAGAGTTGAGAAAATGGGGTATGATAAAATGGCAACGCCATGCAGTGTATGCCTGAATTCACATAAGGTTGCATCTGACAAATATGAAAATGATCCTGTATTGAGGGAAGATGTTAACCAGCGATTAAAAAATGCAGATATGCCAGAATATGACGATGGTGTTGAATCAGAACATTTCATATGGGTTTTAATTCGTGATGTTGGAATAGAAAAGATTGCAAAACATGTAAAGAGGCCACTTAAAGATATAAAAGTCGGGACATATTACGGTTGCCAGCTTCTGAGGCCTTCAAACATCATGGGCTTTGAATCAGCCTTTAACCCACACAGCGTTATGGATCTGGTAGCAGCTACCGGTGCCACTCCTGTTGCATTCCCCATGAAGTCTGCATGCTGTGGATTTCCATTAATGGGTTCAAACCCTCCTGTAGCTTTAAAAATGGCAAATAATATACTGACAAGTGCAAGGGACAATGGATCTGAACTGCTTGTTCACCCATGTTCATTATGCCATCTGCAACTTGATGTGACACAGGATAAAATTCAGAAGCAGTTTAAACAGGACTGGAGATTGCCTGCACTTTACATAACACAGCTTATCGGCCTGTCTTTTGGCTATTCGCCTAAAGAGCTTGGGATGAGCAAAATGTCCATCGAATATCTGAAGAAGAGGGGTATATCATGAATTATAAAGAGCTTCTAAATGGCACAGAAATAACTGAGGAATTAGAAATTCCTCCACGTCCCGGGTCTCCACCGTTTGCCACTGAATTATATTATAAAAAAGATGATCTTTTTTATGGAAAATTGCATATAAGAAAATCAAACAATGCAATGTATCTTTCAGTAATTTCCAAAATACCATTTAACTGGAAGGCACTTGTTGGGACTATGAAATTTTCAGGCAAGCTTATAGATTCAGCTGGAGGCCTTTTATGGCTTCAGGAAACAGATAAAACTGTACAGGAAGATCTTCAATATATTGAAAAATATCTTATTGATTTAAAAAGCAAAAATATTAAAAATTAAATTTTATTCTATTTTCTTTTCTATAAATGTTTCTACAGGATCTATTATTGTATAACCTTCTGAGTCTGAAACAATCTGTGAAGCAGGTGGATTTTCAATGTAATTTGGCACTATATCAGAAAGCCTTTTTGTATAGCTTGGCACAGTATTGTTTTCATAGAATATGCCTGTTGGGATACGGTCTCCCCATTCCATGGATCTTCTATAACCTGTATCAAACTTTTCCTCCTCTTCCTCCTGGTTATTTACAACAGGGTTCCAGCCCTCTTCATCTTCCATTTTATATACTCTATCCCTGTACCAGTCAAGGGTATTTATATCATTGTATGTTGGGCATGGCTGCAATACCTCTATAATAGCAGACCCATCATGTTTTATTGCCCTTTCAATGATAGCTGAAAGTTGTTTTATTTCTGATGAGAAAGCTCTTGCCACAAATGAATAGCCGGAAGCCATTGCAAGCGTTATGGGATTAATTTTTCCAAGTATATTTGGCCTTGGAAGGCTTTTTACTTTTTCTCCAAGTGGAAGTGTTGGTGCGGCCTGCCCTTTTGTCAAGCCGTATACTCCATTGTTATAGAGTATGACCTTTACTCCAGAGTTTCTTCTCCCTTCGCCGACAAAATGGCCTGCACCTATGCTTAAAAGGTCTCCATCGCCACCCATCACGAGCACGTTTAATTTTGGATTTGCCAGTTTTACTCCGACTGCATATGGTATTGCCCTTCCATGAAGAGTATGTACACCAGCTATATTCAGATAATGCGGAGTCTTTCCAGAACATCCTATGCCTGACACAGCTACCACATCGTTTGGATCCATTTTCATATTTGACAGTGCCTGTGTAACAGCACTGACTATGCCGAAATCACCACATCCAGGGCACCAGTCAATAGTGATGTTGCTCCGGAAATTGTAATTGCCCTTTTCAACTGTACTTTTCTGCATTTTTATCACCTGTTTAAGAACCCTCCTGAAGAATCTCAGTTGCGGTTTTCTTTTCCATTATTTTTTTTGTAGATTCCAGTATTTCATCCAGCGTCATATGCCTGCCATTATATTTAAGGATGAAGTTTTCAATCTTTATTCCTGTATTCATTCTTATAACTTTAGCTGCCTGGCCTGTCATATTGCTCTCCACATCTATAATTATATTGCTGTTTTTTAATACCTTTTCAACATATTCAGATGGAAATGGCTCGAACATTCTTAAATATAGAAGGTTTGCCTTTATTCCCTGCTTCTTCAGTTCATCTATAGTATCAATAATAAGGCTTTTCTGGCTTCCCCATGTTATATATGTTACATCCGATTTCTCTTCTCCATAAAGCACAACTTTGTCTTCAAGTGGTATTTCATGGTCAGCTGTAATTAACTTCTGCATCCTTTTTTCCATCATTTTATCTCTTATCCTTGTGTCTTCAGTAACATGCCCGAGTTCATCATGCTCGTCGCCTGTCATCCAGAATACATCCTTTCCAAATACCCCATATGGTGAAATTCCGTCTTCCGTATCCAGTGAATACCTCTTAAAATTTTCATGGTTGAAATTCTCATTGTATTTCACAATTTTAACCTTTTTGACATCGATTTCTGGAACCAGATCCATGGTGTTTGCCAGTGTTTTGTCTATGAGATGTATTACTGGCATCTGGTACCGCTGGGCATAATTCAGTGATTTAATTCCATCATATATGCATTCTTCCATATCGCCGGAAGACATGACAATTTTTGGAAATTCTCCATGTCCTGTATTGAGTGCAAATAATAGATCGGCCTGGCCATTCCTTGTTGGCAAACCTGTAGATGGGCCGCCTCTCTGGTAAAATGTTACTACAAGCGGTATTTCAGTCATTCCAGCATATCCGATGCCCTCTGCCATCAGTGAAAAGCCTGGGCCGGATGTTGCTGTAGCTGCCCTGGCACCGGTAAGCGCAGCTCCATTTGCCATATTAACAGCAGATAATTCATCTTCACACTGTACAACAACCAGTCCAGATTTCTTTAAATCTTTCTCTTTGCTTTTTAGAATCTTCATTTCTTCATGGCTTTCAAGCAATGTACTCTCATCGCTTGCAGGAGTTATAGGATAATATGTCTGGAATCTCAATCCGCCCATGAGCTTTCCTATAGCAACTGAGTCGTTTCCTGTCAACAGCATTCTTGGAATTACTGGGTATGTTGGCAGAATCTCTGGCTTTATTGATGATTTCTCTATATAATCATATGCTGCTTTTATCACCTGAAGATTTGATTCGATAACATTTGGCTTCTTTCTAAATGCATATTTTATTCCATCATTTGCCTGTTCTATTCCAAGGCCAAGGATGGCTACTGTTGTTCCAGCACCAAGTGTATTGTAATACCTGTTCGCCGGTCCACCATGCACGCTTTCATTGATCAGCCTGTCAAATGGCATCTCTATTGCATCCACGCCTGTGCTTTTAAAGTAGCTTAATACACCTTTAATATCGAGTGTCAGGCCTCTCTGGGCAAGTTCATCCTCAATATGGTGCATTGTATCAGATGTTATCATTCTTGCATTTTTTAATTTAAATTCATTAAAAGCTGCATCATAAATAACTTTTGAACCACTGGCGACGTCGAACATGTGTTCAAACAGCGTATCAGGGTCAAGTGCAACCATAATATCAACCGGATACTTAAGTGAGCCGGGCCTCCTATGCATTATTCTAAAATGTATATAACTGTGCCTGCCTTTTATATTGGAATGAAATTCCCTTATCCCGTAAATATTATAGCCGGCAAGTGAAAATGCCATACTAATCATATTTGCAGCACTATCAATTCCTCCGCCCTGTGGACCTCCCACAAGAAGATTAATATCAGTTTCCTGCATTCTTATCAACCTATAAGTATAAAACAATTTAAAAACTTTGTTATCGGATTATAAGTATAGAATTTTAAATAATCTTAATGGATGTTAACATTCCATAACTTTTAAAGCCTTATTGAACAGATTATATATATTTCAGCCATTCCATGATAGGATCATCATCTCGAATAATAGTTTTCGTTTCTCCAAAGGCTGATACGGTTACAAACTCTTCGAAATAGGCGACGTTGTCCTTGATAATGCCGTACATGATATGCTCTACACTTTCTCCATTTGGAAAATGTGATTCAGCTTCCGGCGTATTCGGCGTAAAATGCAATTCAAATCTGTCTCCATTGACATATAACCTGTATGACGGATTTTCCATGGCGTATTTTTTTAATTCATCGATTTCTATGTTTGGCTGCATAATTTGAAATTGATACCAATTATATAAATATGGCATATCAACACTATAAATTTTCTTTGATCTTGGCATTTGCAATTCTGTGTTATTGCAATAGAAATACGAAATATTTATAACTATATCAATTTTGGATTATTATACTTAGAGAATTGGAGCATTATAATAAACATTGCAATGATTTACAACAGTGCTATTAAAAAATATCTTATAGCTTTCTGATTTTTTAATTAATTTTAAAAAATTATTTTGATAACAGTGCCGGTATGTCATCAGGATAGCTTGCAACTTTGATTCCAGCATTTTTAAATGCGTTAATTTTGGATTCTGCAGTGCCAACTCCCTTCTCTATAATTGCTCCAGCATGCCCCATCCTTTTTCCAGGTGGTGCGCTGATTCCGGTAATATATCCTGTAACAGGCTTTTTGACATATTTTTTGATATAATCCGCAGCCTTTTCTTCCTCACTGCCACCTATTTCACCAACAAGCACAATCTGTTTTGTTTGAGAATCTTCGTTGAATATCTTTATTATATCAGAGAAGGTAGTGCCAATTATTGGATCTCCTCCGAGCCCGATAACGGTGCTTTCGCCAAAACCTGCATCTGTGACGGCCTTAACTATTTCATAGGTTAATGTTCCACTTCTTGAGGCTATGGCAACATTTCCTGTCCTGAATATATTGTTCGGCATGATTCCAATCTTTGCCTGGCCGGCTACTGTTATGCCAGGGCTGTTTGGCCCTATCATGAAAACACCCTTTCTTCTTGCTTCGTGGTATAATTCCATTGTATCATGGACAGGCACATGCTCTGTAAGTATATATATAAGTTTTAAACCATTTTCAATGGCTTCCAGTGCAGCATCCCTGACAAACGGTGCAGGCACTGAGATCATTGATGCCTCAGGCTTTAACCCAAGTGTATCTGACACATTGTTGTATATTTTAACACCGTTGACCTCTGTGCCTGCTTTCCCTGGCGAGACTCCTGCCACAACGTTTGTGCCGAATTTAATCATTTCACCGGAATGGAATGCACCCTGGTGCCCGGTCATTCCCTGTACTATAACTCTTGTATTTTTATCAATTATAACCATTTTATTCGACCCCCTGAATTCTGGATAGTTCTTTAACTGCATCGGCCATGTTTGTAAATGCCTTTATGCCACTATCAAGCAATATTTTCTGCCCTTCCTCTTCATGCACTCCACTAAGCCTTACCACTATCGGCTGCTTTATATTAAATTTCTTTTTGGATGAGACTATTCCATTGGCAACTGTATCTGCTTTGGTAACGCCACCAAATATGTTAACGAATATTATCTCTGGTTTCGCACGCATTACAAATGAAAATGCCTCTTCAACAATTTCTATATTGTCAGTACCGCCAAGGTCAAGGAAGTTCCTTGGCTTTAATTTATGGAGGGTAAGTGCATCCAGCGTTGCCATTGTTAATCCGGCCCCATTGGCTATGACTCCAATGTTTCCATCCATTTCAATAAATGTAAAGCTTTTTGATGCTGCTTCATTCTCCAACACAGTTTTATCTGGATCCAGAATCATATAACCCTTATGCCTGTAAAGGGCGTTATCATCAATAATTACTTTGGAATCACCAGCTATAACATTATTATCAGCATCAATTACAAGCGGATTAATTTCCGTTAATAGCGCATCTTCTCCTACAAATGCCTGATAAAGCTTTGAGAGCAAATCAGAAAACTGTTTTTTATTTTCCACAGGAAGATATGAAAGGGCTTCCCTGGCTATATAATCTGAGTAGCCCACCATTGGGTCGATATATATTTTATGTATATTCTCCTCAGGCACCGATTCAATTTCCATTCCACCATCAGATGATAATATTATAACCGGCATCTTAGCAGATCTGTCAAGAGTGATGCTCAGATAGAGCTCTTTTTTGATATTCAGCATTCTTTCAACCAGAAGTTTGCTGACTGTCAAATTGTTAATTGTAGAGCCAAGCAACTGGTTGGCATATTCTACCTGTTCGGCCTGGTTCTTTGCAAATTTAATTCCGCCTGCCTTGCCTCTTTTTCCAGAAAGTATCTGGGATTTAATGGCAACGGGGTACTCAAATTTTTTCAGGTCTCCAGCTTTTTCAATTACATAACCATCCGGAACAGGAATTCCGTATTTTCTAAAAATATCTTTGCCCATATATTCATATAGATTCATTGCAACCTGATTGACATCAAATAAAGATATATAATTTTATTTTTCAGGAATAAAGGGCACATTCTTAATTTGTTCCGTTGAAGCCTGCTTCACTGATAGCTTTAGATGTTCCAATCCATGTGGCGCAGAATATTTTTCGATGCAAAGCGTATTTGTGAAATATTTTTACGCCAGTGCAAAATATTTATATTAAATTCATTTATGGCTCTTCCAGATAAGTACCTAAGCAGAATGTTTAACATTGTTAACCGGTGCCAGCTAAATCTCTTTAAATAGGTGATTTGATTTACGTAAATATGATCTACAGGGAATTTGGCAATACAGCATTCAAGTGTTCAGTTATAGGAATGGGTACATACTATGACATGCGCTGGATTTTCAAAACATACTTTGGAATTTATTCTAATAAAGGACAGAAAATAGATGCAATAAGAACGGGAATAGAAAATGGCATAAATCTCATAGATACCGCAGAGCTATACAGATCAGAAAAACTGATTGGATCGGCAATAAAAGGAGAAAAACGGGAAGATTTATTTCTTTCAACGAAGGTATTTCCCACAAATTTATATCCCAGAGCACTGGAACGGTCTTTGAACAGAAGCCTGAAGAATCTGGGTACTGATTATATTGATCTTTACCAGATACATTTTCCAAACCCGGCAGTAGACCTTAAAAAAACAATGGGTAAACTTGAGGAGTTAATAGACCGCGGCAAAATCAGATATATAGGGTTGAGCAACTTTTCCCTTGGCCTTGTCCAAAAAACCATGGCCATATTGAAAAAGTACAGTATAAGTTCGGTCCAGGTGGATTATAATATATTCCATAGAAAGCCTTCTACAGGAATGATCGATTACTGCAAAAAAAACAATATTGCAGTTATGGCATACTTCCCGCTGGGCCATGGCCGGGCAGCCAGGCCACAGTATAATAAATATTTTGATAATATTCGCAAAAGAATAGGAGATGTGCCCAATGCAAATATAGCACTTTCATATCTTATCAGTAGAAATAGCAATGTCTTTCCCATTCCCAGGGCATCAACAAGGGAACATGTACTGCAAAATATAAAATATTCTGATACGCTCTTAACAGAGGATGAAATGAAATACATGGAAGAAAAGCTATGATGAATTTAGGAATATTCTTTGTATATGAAATAACTATAAATAATAATGTTATATAAGATAATTGAGAAAGATGAAAATAGCTTTGATTTCTTTCAGGGAAGGAAAGCTTGTAGAATCACAGTATAGCCAGAGCATGGAAATGTATGATATGAAAAAGACACTGGCCTATGCCTTCCTTTACAATCTGCCGGTAAATGTGTATACTGATAATAGGTGTTATAAAGGCCTTAAAATTATATCAATAAAAAAGAACATTAAAGGAAACCTTTTCTTTTCCGGCACATATATAGATAAAGGCATTGAGTTGAAAAAAAATTTTTCATGGCGTGAAGTTAAATATACTGAGATAGAAATAGATAGGGAGCCAGCCAACTCTGGCTTTTAACCCACTGCAATAAACAGGGCTCCAAGCACAGATACAAGTATGCCTGAATACTGTACCAGTGTTAATTTTTCTTTATAAATAAATTTCCCGGCCAATCCAAGTGTAGCTGGCAACATTGCAATGAATGCCCCTGCCATTATAATTATGCCATATTGTATAGACAAAGCATAAAGCACATTGCCAGTGCCATCGAGCATTCCTGCAGCAACAGCTGAAAGCAACACGGCAAAAGCTACCCTGCTGTGTGTGGTTTCATGTACATTTTTAATTGATCTGCTTCTAGAAATAACTGGCTTTATATTAAAAATCAGGATAACTGCAAAGAATCCTGTTATCCTTGCAAGCAATAATGGTACTGGTGAAGCATGAAGTGAAAGTATTGCAAACGTTAATGGTATATAATAAATTCCCCAGATCATATTTGCCATTGAAGCTATAATTAAAATTTTATTAACCTTGAAGCCCCTCTTAACCGTTACAAAAACTGAGCCTATTATAATCAATGAAATGCCAGGCAGCATCAATGATGTAATCTGTTCTTTCAAAATCAGCAGGCCAAACATTATTACAACAATTTGCTGTATATTCAGGGTAACGCCTGCATTTCCTAGGTCAGCAGACTTTAATGATTTATAAAAAAGAATATAGCCGGTTCCTAACATGAGGCCAGAAATTCCGGACAGTATCATAACCAGGGGCTCTATATTGCTTACTGGATCAATTATTATGCTTGCCAGCATCGGCAGTATTCCCACTCCAATTATGATAGTGGAAATTAAGTTAGTGTCCATTTTTGATGTTAATCCCTTTATCATTGAATTTGAAATTGTCCAGGCAATGAGCGTCAATACTGGCAATATAATAAGCGATATGTACATGTTATACCAGACGCAATTATACTGCTATATTTATACTTAATAATAAAATAAAATGTTTATAAGCACAGTGTGAATGTTAAATGTCAAGATTATTCCTATCCTGCTATATATTGATATTATACAAAAAGGATGAATTGAAAAGCTAATATATAAACTTATTGATATAAAATATTATTATATTTAAATTATCTTGTATTGGTTCTTGATCTGGTGCTATTATGGCTGTGATGTTCAAAACGCCTGCTATCACCACTGTTTTCCCTGTCGTTTCCTCTGCTATGGGAATATGTCCTTCGGCTGCCTTCACTGCTTCTGCCTTTCCTTGAGCCTTCGCCAGTACTCCTTCCACGCCTGCTGTCTCCGTTCCGCTGTGGGCGATCAAATTTATCTTCACTATTTTCCATATTCCTAAATTCAAGTATCAGTTTGCTGTAATTAATATCACGGTATTCTGCATCCACATCGACATCTATTTTTTCCATGGTGATATCATTTCCCTTTTGAATAATTCTAAGAAGATTTTTCTGGTCATCGGCAAACATTGTCAATGCCCTGCCATTTTTGCCCATTCTGCCAGACCTTCCTACCCGGTGTGCATAGGTTTCAGATGTTTCTGGGGCATCAAAGTTTATGATATCTGTTATATTCGGTATGTCAAGGCCACGTGCTGCTACGTTTGTCGCAACAAGTATGCCAGTATCAGCCTGCTTGAAGTTAATTATTGCTTTTTCACGTGAATACTGTTTCATGCCTCCATGTATTACGATGTTGAAAAAACCAGCACGTGTCAGGATTAAATTCAAAAGGTCGCCGGATCGCTGCGTTTTAACAAATATAATTGACTTTTTGGAATTGTTCTTATGCAAATACGACATCAAAGTTGAGAATTTATCGAACTTTGAGGACATTACGTAAAGATGCTTTATAGATTCAGGTATGGCCTCTTCGCCACCGGCTGAAACAAATGTTGGATCTTTCATAAATTTAATTGCAATCTTTTTTATTTCAGGTGGAAGCGTTGCAGAAAGAAGTACTATCTGCCTGTCATCTGGGGTAAATTTGATAATTTTCTTTATATCATCAATAAATCCCATATCAAACATCATATCTGCCTCATCAAGAACAAGGTATTTTGCTGTTGATAACTTAATGTAGCCCTGATTTACAAGATCGATTATCCTTCCTGGAGTTCCAATAACTATATCGGTGCCTGGAAGGCTTTCTACCTGTTTTGATATGGATGCGCCACCATAAACTATTGTTGATTTAATCTTGGACAATTTTCCAAGCCTGTTTGCAACCCTGTGCGTCTGCAAAGCAAGCTCCCTTGTAGGCAGAACTATTAAGGCCTTAATTCCACTCTCATGCTTTTGCTCTATCTGATTTAATATTGGGATCATATAGGCTGCTGTTTTTCCAGAACCTGTTTTTGATCTTATTATTGTATCTTTTCCACTCATTACTATCGGTATGGACTTTTCCTGAATCTCTGTTGGAACGGAAAACTTCATCAAATCTAATGACTTTTTTAAATTGGCCGATATATCCAAATCTTTAAAATTAGACAATTTTAACACTTCTACTATATTAGTTATTATGATATATACTTATGTCAGCCGTTTTTTTGCTTTCCAATACTGCTTTACGGTGAATATTTTATATATGCAATACAGGCAAAATTATTTTTCTCACGCCTATTGCCGATAATAATATTCAATAATAAAGATAAAGTTTTAATAATGAATTTCTATTAGTTTTTATGATTATGAAAGATTCTGAACGTACTGAATATTTTGACAAGGTTGCAATAGATATTTCCAGGAAGTACAGAGGCAAGATACAGGTGCTTCCAAAAGTTCCAATAAATAGCATGGAGGATTTCTCATCACTTTACACGCCAGGGATTGCTGCTGTTTCAAAAAAGATAGAGGCGAATAAAGAGCTGGTTTATGAATTAACGGGAAAATGGAATTCTGTTGCCATACTTACTGATGGTACAAGAGTGCTTGGCATAGGAAATGTAGGCCCTGAGGCTGCCATTCCAGTTATGGAAGGAAAAGCCCTTTTATTCAATTACCTTGGCGGTGTCAATGCAGTTCCCATGCCATTAAGAGTGGCAAACAATGAAGAATTTATTGCAACGGCAAAAGCTATACAGCCATATTTTGGTGGATACAATCTTGAAGATATACAGTCCCCAAGATGTTTTTTCCTTCTTGAAAGCCTTCAAAAATCAATGGATATACCGGTATGGCATGATGATCAGCTTGGAACGGCCTCAATCATACTTGCAGGTGCCCTGAACTCTTTAAAGCTCTTAAATAAAAAGAAGGAAACTGCCAAGATCGTATTCAATGGTGCAGGAGCTGCAAATATTGCTGCTATATACCTCTTTATGGCTGCAGGATTTACAAAAGCCAATATAGTGGCCATTGATTCTAAAGGCATTATAGAACCAAGCAGGGCAGATATTGATGCCTTGATGATTAAAAACCCATGGAAGTATAAAATAGCATTGGAAACAAATGGAGAGCGATTAAGCGGTGACGCATCGAATGCATTTAAGGGAGCTGATATAGTAATTTCAGCATCAGTTTCACGCCCGGGTGCAATTAAGCCAGAATGGATACAATCCATGAATAAGGATGCTGTTGTCTTCGCACTGGCAAACCCCCTTCCAGAAATCTGGCCGGAAGATGCAATAAAGGCCGGTGCCAAAATTGTTGCAACAGGGAGAAGCGATTTCCCAAACCAAATCAACAACAGCATGGTATTTCCTGGCGTTTTCAGGGGTGTACTTGATGCAAGGTCAAAAGGCGTAAATTTCAGCATCATGGTTGCAGCCTCAGAGGCTATTGCTGACTTTGTAAAGGATCTGGATTATAACCATATAGTTCCAAAGATGGATGATTACGACCTCTTTCCAAAGGTTGCATCGATTGTAGCAAGGAAATGCGTTGAACAGAACCTCGCAAGAAAGGTTGATTCTACAGAGGGTTTTTACAGAACCGCATCTGAATTGATATTAAATAACAGAAATATATATAAAAAGCTGTTCAATAAGTAGGTGATATATCTATGATTAATATAAAATATATGGAAAAAAATGATATAGATGGCGTGATGGATGAGCTCTTAAGATTAAAGCATTTAAATGAAGAATTCGATCCTTTATTAAAAGTGTCGAGTGGAAATGAGGCTGAAATAAAAGAAAAACTTTTGAAAATTATCGATGATAAAGAAGATCATATAAGCCTTGTTGCAGTTGATGGAAAAAGATTAATTGGCATGCTAATGTCAGATATTGTATATAGAATTTATTATGATCCAAAATATGAAGCAAGGATAAGGGAGTTCTATGTTATTCCAGAATACAGATCAAAGGGTGTTGGAGTCATGCTGCTCAATAAGCTCAAGGATGAAGCAGCGGGCAAAAATATAAAGATGATTACTGCGGAATTTCCATCATTAAACCTCATAGCAACAAACTTTTATAAAAATATGGAATTTAAAGAATTAATAAAAATATACTCAAAAGCAAACAATTAATTATCTGTTGGCTTTGCAATATATTTTAATATATTTCCGGTTTTGACATAGTTCAGTTCTGCATTGGTGTTAATAAGGGCTCTTCCCTTTATTCCCTTTCCATTTATTTTTATGGTAAGTTCTTTCCCGATGGATATATTATTTATTCCATCAATGCCTATAATTTCGTCACCGTTTAATTCTGGGAGTTTATCAACCTGAATCGGTATTATGCCCATATCAACAAGGTTGCTTCTGTGTATTCTTTCGAAGCTTTCAGCTATAACGGCCTTTATTCCCAGCAACGCTGTTACCTTTGCAGCCCAGTCCCTGGAACTTCCTGAACCGTACTGTTTTCCGGCAAATATAACAAGTGGTATGTGCTCTTCCTGATACTTCATTGCAGCATCATAGAAACTCATCTCCTTTCCATCTGGATAATGTATGGTATTTCCTCCATTCTGCTTTACCATCAGATTTCTAATTTTAGGATTTGAGAAACCTCCTCTGTTCATCACTTCATGGTTGCCACGCCTTGCACCGAAAGTATTCATTTCAGTAACGCCAAGCGATGTTAGGTATCTTCCTGCTACTGAATCTTTAGTTATTGGCCCTGCTGGTGATATATGGTCAGTTGTAATTTTGTCACCAAAAATTGCAAATATTCTTCCATTATTGATATCTTTTACGGGTTCAAGATACATCCACGGTGGCATTTTTATGTATGTAGAATTATCCTTAAAATCAAAAATTGTGCCGGGAGATGATTTTAAAGATTCCCAGTTTGAATCTCCTTTAAATACGTCAGAATATTCCTTTTTATAGACTTCAGGGTCCATTGCAAGGTTCATAAATTTTTTAATCTCTTCATCTGAGGGCCATATATCCTTCAAATAAACTGGCCTGCCATTATCCATTCCGATAGGGTCTTTAAGCATATCTATATCCATTTTGCCTGCAATTGCAAAGGCAACAACAAGTATTGGCGATGCAAGGAAAGCACCGGCTATATACGGATTGATTCTCCCTTCAAAATTTCTGTTTCCACTTAATACCGCAAAGGTTTTGACATTATTTTTAACAATATCATCCTGAACTTCAGGTATTAATGGGCCTGCATTTCCTATGCATGTTGTGCATCCGTATCCAACAAGCTCAAATCCAAGTTTGTTAAGATATTGCATGAGGCCTGCCTTTTCAAGATACTCTGTTACAACTTTTGATCCTGGTGCAAGGCTTGTTTTAATGGATGCAGCCGGCATTAAATGGTGTTCATATGCTTTCTTTGCAAGAATGCCTGCCCCGAGAAGGACGAATGGATCAGATGTATTTGTGCAGCTTGTGATTGCAGCGAGAACCACTGAACCATTTTTAACTGTGCTGCCATTATTCCCATCTGATATTAATGAATTTATTTTTGGTTTCAGGTCTTCAAGATTTGTGAGTTCATCAGGATTTTTTGGTCCTGCTACAGCGCTTTCTATTTTTGAAAGGTCAATTACTACAGTTTCGCTGTATTTTTTCTTGCCCGTATAAAACAAACCCTGGGCCTCAAAATACTTTTTGACTGAATCTGCATTGCGTGCTGTTGCACTTATATATTTTAATGTTTCTTCATCAACTGGGAAGTAGCCAATAGTTGCGCCATACTCTGGAGCCATGTTAGAAATAGTTGCACGGTCCTGTGCAGTAAGTTCTGCTATATTGCCATAGAATTCAACAAATTTTCCCACAACATTCTTTGATCTGAGCACATTTGTAATATAAAGTACAACATCTGTTGGAGTAACTCCGGTTTTTATTTTTCCTTTAAGTTCAACGCCAACAACTGCGGGGACATTCATAAAATATGGTTCATTGAGCATGGAAGCTTCAGCCTCAAGGCCACCAACACCCCATCCAAGGACACCTATCCCACCGATCATAGTTGTATGTGAATCTGCACCTATGAGGCTTTCGGGGAATACCTGGCCATTTTCTATTACAGCAACAGATGACAGGTATTCAAGATTTATCTGATGTACTATCCCGTGCCCTGGCGGAACTATCCTCACATTCTTGAATGATTGCTGTGACCATTTCAGGAAATCATATCTTTCAATGTTCCTGCTAAATTCATCCTTCATATTGATTATGATTGGCTCATCGCCACGAAAGGAGTCAACAATTATGGAATGGTCTATAACAAGGTCTGATTTTGTTGATGGGTTTACCTTTGCAGGATCCATTTTATTTTCTTTATAATACTTCCTCATTGCAGCCAGATCTACCAGTATCGGTACGCCAGTATAATCCTGGAACACAACTCTTGAAGGTTTGAAAGCCATCTCCGAATCAGTTTTCATTTGAGCAATATTATCTATTGACTTTTCATCTATATCAATTCCATCATAATTTCTCAATACATTTTCAAGTAGAATTTTGAAAGAATATGGCAGGTTATCAATATCATATTTCTCTTTTAACTGTTCAAGTGGATAATATGCAAGTTTAACTCCATTCAAATCAATATATCCTTTTTTTATTTCCATATAATGTAATCTAGAAAGAATATTTTAATATTGCCAATCAGAGAAAAGCACATTGAATCTATTATTTTGATGGCCACTGGTTAAAATGTATGGCATTTAAAGTTTGGTTTGTGTTCTTATATTTAGTTTCTAATCTCCAGGCAACTATCATAAATATCACGATTTAATAAATTTAGATTTTTCTATGTAACCTAAATATTTATGTTTTGAAGAAAACATAGCCATTATTAATTTTTGGGCTTTCTGTACTTATAATAGAACTATTTTATTGAAGTTGCTGCGATTATTATCGAAATTATTATTTTATAATGCTTTTTAAAATTCATTATAACTCACTTGAATGTATTGTTAACTCTTCGCCTACATCTGCATTTGTTATATTAAAAATAGGATTGCCTTTGTTGTTATACAGTTTCAGCAACTTTATAGTGCCATTGTCATTATAATACATTTGATATTCTGTATTAGGCTTTATGAAATAATAAAAATACCCTTCTACTATATCTATTGTATTAATATGTGAATTGTTCAAATTTTCTATATAAATTGACCCATTATAGCTGCTATCCACGTCGCAGCAAGGTGATAAGCCAACAGCTCCATATATTGAAGTACATTCCTCTGTGTGAATAATAAACTTGTCATAGAAATCCGGATTTGCAGATACAGTTACAGTAATGTTTGCTGAATTGTGGTTGCCGGCATAATAATAGTGTGGGCAATTCACACAATAATAATAATCGTTATTATTGGCATTTAGATTTAGACGTTCTGTTTGTATACAGCTTCCGTTAAGTACCTCTTTTGTAATATTGTGTAAGTAATACATAACTGATGCATGTTCATCATACCAATGAAAATTATATACACCATCTATTTCTAATTTATTTATATTTTTTACATCATTTTTCGATAGATTTACAGATATGAATAAAATAGCTCTAAGTGGCTGCTGTTTAAAACATGGCGTTGCCTCTACAGATGCCCACAAAATTGTTGAATTAAGATAAACTTTTTTTCCATTGAATATTTCATATGAGCTCAATGTTTGATTTTTAATCGTATAATCCTTACATAACATGGCATATTTTATATTATAATGGTTTTCATTAGGCTCATATATGATTTTATTTGGATGGTTTATATTTATATATATTATCGATGTTGATACCAATATTATTACGATTATTATCGAAATTATTATTTTATAATGCTTTTTAAAATTCATTATAACTCACTTGAATGTATTGCAAATTGTGCAGTTCCGTCGGCATTTGGTATAGTAAAATTGCTGATCGGATTGCCTTCACTGTTATATGGTTCCAGCAACTTTATAGTGCCATTGTCATTATAATACATTTGATATTCTGTATCAGGCTTTATGAAATAATAAAAACGCCCTTCTACTATATCTATTGTATTAATATGTGAATTGTTCATATTTTCTATATAAATTGACCCATTATAGCTGCTATCCCGGAGGTAGCCGGGTGGCGCGGTCACAGCTCCACATATTGAAGTACATTCCTCTGTGTGAATAACAAACCTGTCATAGAAATCTGGATTTGCAGATACAGTGACTGTGATATTTGCTGAATTGGGGTTGCCGGCATAATAAGAGCAACTCGCCCTATAATAATAATCGTTATTATTGGCATTTAGATTTAGGCGTTCTGTTTCTACACAGCTTCCGCTAAGTACCTCTTTTGTAATATTGTATAAGTGATACATAACTACTTCTTGTTCATCATGCCGATGAAAATTATATAAACCATCTATTTCTAATTTATTTATATTTTTTACATCATTTTTTGAAAGATTTACAGATATGAAGAAAGTAGATAAAAGTATATCCTGGTTATAGGGTGGCATTGGAAGTAAACGTGTAATCAAAATTGTTGAATTAAGATAAACTTTTTTTCCATTGAATATTTCATATGAACTCAATGATTGGTTTTTAATCGTATAAACCTTAGATAACATGGCATATTTTATATTATAATGGTTTTCATTAGGCTCATATATGATTTTATTTGGATGGTTTATATTTATATATATTATCGATGTTGATACCAATATTATTATAATTATTATCGAAATTATTATTTTATAATGCTTTTTAAAATTCATTATAACTCACTTATATGTATTGCTAACTCTTCGCTTCCACCTGCATTTGATGTAGTGAAATTGCTTTTCTGATGGTCATTACTGTTATATGGTTCCAGCAACTTTAAATATCCATTGTCATTATAATATATCTGATATTCTGTATCGGGCTTTGCAAAGAATGAGAATCTTCCCTCCTTTATAGGTATTTTATAATATGTATTGTTATTTACAGATTTAATATAAATTGATCCATTATAGCTGCTATCCCGAACGTAACCAGGGGGAGAGCTCACAATTCCACATATTGTAGATGACTTAACAAAATGAAAAGAATGAGAAATATATGTATCATTGAGTAGTTCCTGATGCCCATTGCACCATAGATATTTGTCATTAAATGTAAATTTGAGAGAAAACGTATTATTCAAATCATTACATGGGATACTTAATTTTGATTGTTGACCTGATGACCATACATTAAATGGTTCCTTATATTGATCCCGTATATCAAAATTCTTATTTGTTATGTAGAACATCTGGCTTGTTGCCAATTTAGAATTTTCACTAACGTTTCCCTTATTTGACTCTGATGAAATGCATTTAATCAAGTTCATTGCAGTTCCTCCCATCTGCTTTAATGTTATGCACGGCACTACCAATGATAAAGCTTCACATGTTAAGTTCCATCCATCAGAAAATTCTTTGTATGTCTTAGTTCCCTCATTGTTTGGAGTGCCAGTTAAATTATTGCCTATATTATATGACGAAGGGGAACAAAGTGCCATTCCCTTCAAATCATTGCTTGATTCAATGGATATCAACTGTTCAGCGGGACCTGATGAAACACCAAAACAATAATTTGTTTGATTGCCAGAACCAGCGGCAACGACAATAAAATTGTATAATAGAGCATTACCACAACTGACAATAT
>JAVYST010000016.1:0-27188 GCA_038729085.1 Ferroplasma sp.
AGATCCAAAATAGGCAGAATATGAGATATAATATACTCCTGGATCCATGTATTTATGAGTAAGATAAACAGTACTGGATGAATAATTCATTGATGTATTGGTATTGTCTCCCCATTGAATGGTAAGATTATTGAATGGCTGATTGGATAGAAGTGTAAGATTGTACTCATCTCCAGCTGCCAGATAATTGCCTGCTGCATCTGTTTTAACTTCTGGCTCTGCTTTGACAGGATGCACAGCTGCGAGAACAACAAAAGATGAAAGGACCAATATCAAAACAATAATAACGGCATGCCATTTCTTGTTTGTGGATCTTGGTTTTTCTGGAGATGTAACAGGTTCTGGCAATCTGGTCATAAAATCATAATATAAAAACAAATAATTAATCTTTTCACTCTGAATAAATTGAAGTACGAAAATATATAAGGATAATAGCGATTTAATCAAATGAGTTTAAAAGGAATAGTAATGGCAGGCGGCATGGGAACAAGGCTCAGGCCTATAAC
Organism: Ferroplasma sp.; assembly: GCA_038729085.1. Classification (GTDB taxonomy): domain Archaea; phylum Thermoplasmatota; class Thermoplasmata; order Thermoplasmatales; family Thermoplasmataceae; genus Ferroplasma. The sequence continues at coordinate 507 of JAVYST010000016.1, forward strand.
ATATTCTATACCAAAACCCGTTGTTCCCATAGCTGGAAAGCCATGCATGTCATATCTGCTTGATTCTTTCTATAATGCAGGCATAAAAGATATTGTGGTAACCACTGGATATAAATTCAGTTCGCTTATATCAAGTGTAATCGACAATAGATATAATGACCAGACTGTGCTTTTTTCTGTTGAGAAGGAACCTGCCGGGACTGCAGGAGGCATAAAGCTCATATCTAATTTTATTGATGAAACATTTATTGTAGGAAGCGGAGATATATTATCTGATTTCAATATAGCAGACATAATAAAATTTCACCGCAGCAAGAAGGCATTGATAACAATTGTTCTAAAAAAGGTGCCGGACCCAAGCCAGTTTGGCATTGTAGAAGTAGTGGATGATAAGATTGTACGTTTTCTTGAAAAACCAGGAGAGAATGAAGCATTTTCCAATGTGGTCAATACAGGCATATATGTAATGGAACCTGAAATTTTAAAGTATATCAAAAGTATACCATATGATTTTGCCAAGGATTTGTTTCCCAGGCTGATGCGAAAAAATATTGATATTTACGGATACGTCGGAGATGGTGTCTGGCTTGATACGGGAAGGCCAAACGATCTTATAAAAGCAAATCAGATAATGATTAATAAATATGGAAAGGAATACAATGAGGGTGCATTTAAGGGCAAAAATATAATTGTTACAATGTCAAGGTTTTCTGATGCAAATATTCAGGGATGCTATATAGGGAATGGAATACAGGTAGGGAAAGGTTCAATTATTAAGGATTCAGCCGTTTATGACAATGTAACATTAGAGTCTGGTGTTAATATTGCCAGTTCATTATTGATGGATAATGTTACAATTAAAGCCAATTCAAAAATAAAAAATTCTGTAATAATGAAAAACTGCATAATAGGCGAGGATTCAGAAATAGTTGATAGCATTATTGCACCTGATATGGATTTACGGGGAAAATCGAGAATATATAATGTATCGCTGGCTTCTAAAATTATAGAAGATGAAAGATGAAAGATACATAAACCAGAATAAGTATTGCTGCAATTAACATAGATATATAAATTAATTTCTTATCATTCCCAAATATTATTGGAATTGGGCCAATCATTAAAAAGCCACCAACTTTATTTTCTGATTTTTGTTTCTCATCTTCATGGCAAGTATTTTCACCTTCGCCACGGCCAATATCAAATGATGGCATAAAAATGAACAATATTCCAATGAATACCATTGCCATGGGAATTGCCGATATAATATTATCGCTTACAATAAATGGAAATATAATGAATATGCCGATATGGGCTATTCCTGCAATACCCATAACAATAAATAAAATAAATCCAGCAACTATTAAAAAAAGGCCTATATTCTTATATCGCATAAATAATTAAAGGAATCCTGCCTTCTGAAGAATAAGAAGGTCTTCAGTAGTTAACTGTTCTCCTGCTTTGAACTTCTCATATAGGGCAGATGCTTTCTCCTGCAGTTCAGATTCCTTTTCTCTTTTCTTTGTTACTTTAGTCTTGCTTTTTATTGAGTAAATGGCTTTTTCCATATCTTTAAGTTCACTTTTAGCATTTATAAAAGCTGCGTGTTCAACTTCGGATTCCTTGCTAAATTTAATAAAGATTTCGTGCTGTTCATCGGCCTGCTTTCTTACTTCATCAAGATTTTGGAGTTCGTCATTTATTTCATCACTGAGCCGGGAAATACCATCTGACAGTTCTTCAATTTGTTTTTTAAGTTCTTCTCCCTGATTGCGCTCTTCATTTATATTGTCGGTCAATTCTTTTATATCTTTATTCTTAAGAATTTCCTCATCTCTCTTGTTTTTCATCTTCTTAATTTCATTTGTCAATCTTCTGATATCCATTATAATTTTATTTTCTTCATCCTTTTTTAACTGCGTAGTTTGTTGCCGCTTTTCAAGATATTGAAGTTCTTTTTCCTTCGATTTTATATCCTTTATATCGTTTCCTTCTCCAAGCGAAGCTTTATAGTCATGCAATTTTCTCTTTAATTCTGAAAGTTTTTTATAGTGCTCCTCTTTTTCATCACGGAGTACCTTTATCTTTTCAATCAGATCATTCTTTTCGGCTATCTTTTGCTTTGCCTTTTCTCTCATGTCATGAGTTTTCTGATTTAGCTCATCACGTATTTTAGCATACTTCTGAGCCTCGGCATTAGCTTCATCTCGCTTCTTTATATGGAGTTCCACTTCATCTCTTATTGCCTCTTTTTTTGTTTCAAAATCTTCCAAAAGGTCTGTCATGCTAACACTTCGATATCTCTTATTGCAACATCATGGCATGAATTGTTAGAATCCATATCTATGGTGCTGTAGATAGAATTCGTATTTAAAAAGGATATATAAGTATTACTATAAGTTAACTATAACAATACACTTATAATATCCATTATAAATTTATTATATAAACTTAAAATAATCATTTACCATAAACAAAAATGCATGGTGGAAATGTATATAGCATTGCCAGAAAAAATGGCGTGGATATAAATCAAATTATTGATTTTTCATCAAACATGAATGATTTTATAAATATTCATAATTTTTCTATCGCACCAGAATATATAAAAAATTATCCAGAAATAGGCATGGATAGTTATAAAAGAAAATTAGCAGATAAAGAATTCAGTGAAAATAATATATTTCCAGTCCCTGGCATAACATATTTTATTCACAGATATTTAAGCATGATCAATGGAAACATTATAATTATCACTCCTGTGTTCACTGAATACCTTTATATTTTGAACCATGGAAAAAAAATATTTATTCCATTTGAGGCCATTGAAAAGGATCCAGATATAATTCAAAATTATAATTTTAAGGCAATTATTTTAGTTTATCCAGATAGCCCAAGAGGTGAAATGCTCAATATAAATTCACTTTTGAGGTTAATTGGGCTTTCTTATAAAAAAAATGCATTCGTAATTCTTGATGAATCATTTATCTGGTTCGTTGAGCAGAGGCATTTGAATGAAAAAAAAATTATAGAGGAGTATTCAAATGTTATAATAGCCAGATCAATGACAAAGGTTTTTTCCATGCCAGGCCTCAGGCTTGGATATGTGGCTTCATGCCCGGAAAATATAGATAAACTGGAAGCTATGCAGGAGCCATGGGCAATAAGCGAGGTTGCCCTGAAATATCTGGAGGGCATCGATTATAAAATACTTGAATCTGTTCCATCAGCAGTTGCAGTTGAACGGAAGTATCTGATAGGCAGGATGGCAAAGCTTGGATTTTCTGCAGTTGGCATTCCAGAGGCAAATTACGCAACATTTCATATTCCAGATCATATTAATGGCATTACATTGAAAACATACCTTGAAAATCATAATTTAATGGTGAGGACGCTTGAGGATTACCCAGAATTTGGCTACAATTATATGAGAATCAACATAAAGAGAAGAGAAAAAAATAATATTCTGATAAATGAAATATCAAAATTTAATGGTGGTGATAAATGATCAGAATGATTCAGGTTCTTGGAACATCTTCAGATTCTGGCAAAAGCACGCTTTCCATGGCCCTATGCTATTATTACGCCAGGAATGGCTATAAAGTTGCACCATTCAAAGCGATAAACATGTCACTCAATTCCATTTCAATAGGCGACGGCTCTGAAATTGCACGGGCACAGTGGCTGCAGGCCAAAGCCTGTGGCACAGAACCATCAAAATATATGAATCCATACCTGATTAAGCCTGAGGGAATGGGCAGATCCCAGTTGATTAAACTCGGCACATCGCTTGGTTCAATGAACGTTGAAGATTATTACAGTGAGATTAAAAAAAATGGCAGAAAATTGATAAAGAAATCTTTAGAATTCCTGGCAAAAGACCATGATATAATTATAGCTGAAGGCGCTGGTTCAGCTGCAGAGATCAATATGTATGGCAGGGATTTAGCCAATACATTTGTATCATCAATTTTTAATACGCCAGCTGTACTTATCTCTGATATTGACAGGGGCGGAGTCTTTGCCTCATTATATGGAACAGTTAAACTGATGCCCCACAGTGAACTTGTAAAATATATGATTATAAACAGGATGAGGGGGAACAGCACCATGCTATCCAGTGGAATCACGAAGCTTGAGAAGCTTACTGGCAAAAAGGTGGCAGGAATTATACCATATTCCAGCATAAATCTGCCGGGAGAGGACTCTCTGAATTATTTAAGTGAGAAAATTAACAATGGAAAAATATGCATAATTAAATATCCATATATGGAAAATTATAGCGATTTTGATCCGCTTTATATTCACGGAATTGGATTCAAGTTTATTGATAAAAATAATGTTAATGACCTTGACCAGTGTGATATTATAATTTTGCCAGGTTCTAAACTTGTTGAGAAGGATTTAGAATATATATATGAGCATGGAATAGCAAAAAAATTGCTGAAGTTTGCACATTCAAAGCGTATTATCGGCATATGTGGGGGCTACCAGATGTTGGGAAACAGGATCAGAGACGCAGCCGGTGTGGAATCCAGTGGCGTTGAATTGCATGGGCTGGGCCTGCTGAATGTGGATACAGAATACAGCAATGAAAAGCACAGGGAAGAGGTTATATACAGGCTTAACAGTAAAATTTTTGGAGACAATAATGTTAGCAAAGGATATGAGATACATTATGGAAATATGGTTAACAACATGGAAACTCCACTGGCATTTAAGGGAGATATAGCTGAGGGTTCTATAAATGGGAAAATAATGGGAACAAATATACATGCAATTCTAGAAAATGAAAATTTTCTATCAAATATTGCTGGCATAGATGTTGGAAGCTATGAAGAAAAGCTGATGAATAATATAGAGAAAACATCACGGCTTTTTACTGGCAATATTAATATGGAACTCATAAACCGGCTGATTCAATGATTGCTATACTCTTTATTTTTGTTCTGTTTTCTATTGCAATGGCCATTGATATAATATATGGAGAGCCACCATCAATTATCCATCCTGTTGTTATTATAGGAAAATCAATAGCAAAATTAAATAATTACTATATTAAATTGAAAAATAAAGTACTGTCTGGCTTTCTTTTCCTGATGACAATTATAATAATAAATACAGTACCGGTTATAATTATTTTATATTTGCTTTATCATATTGAAAATACTGTATCCATAATAATTTTTTCAATACTGTATATATATTTTCTGAAAAGCACCTTTACCGTTAAGGCAATGAAAAAACACATAAAACCTGTCATTGAAGCCCTCAATATGGATGATATTGAAAGTGCGCGATCCAGCATATCAAAAGTTGTAAGGAGGGACACATCTTCCATGGATAGTGAGCATATAATTTCAGCAGCCATAGAAACAATAGCAGAGGGCTTTGTTGACGGATATATGACACCATTGTTTTTTTATGCATTTGGTGGCATTGCAGCAGCAATTATCGCCAAGGTTATTAATACAATGGATTCTAATATTGCATATAAAAATATGAAGTATTATGAATATGGAAAGGCAACTGCCATAGCGGATTCAATAACAAATTATATTCCATCAAGGCTTGCAATTTATATATTTGCCATAAGTGCGTGGATTCTGGGATACCGCCATTGCAGAAAAATTATAATAAATTCAACTGATAGCCTCAATGCAGGCTACAGCATGGGCTCTATGGCCATCATTCTGGATGTACGCCTTGAAAAACCAGGTGAATATATTATTAACCCAGGTGGAAGCGCCCCTGTACTGGAAGATATAAGAAAAGCAATAAAAATATATTATCTTTCTTCACTGCTTTTCATTATTATTTTTGTTCTGCCTGTAATGGCAATCCTGTTCTATCTTCATTTATTCTCAATTTTTTAAAATTCACCGAATAGAATTTTATAACAATTTATATTCAGTGCCAGCTGATAATATAAAATTCATATGCTTCAAATGAACAGTGAAATGCAATTTAAATAAAATTAAACGGGCTTAACACTTATTATTTAAAGGAGAAATTGATCAGTTTATATGATAATAATAAAGGGAAATAATATATTTAAAAGTATGAAAAATAAAAAGGATGTTCTGTTTATTTTGCTGGCTGGCAGCTCTAAAATTTCACTTGTTCCTGGCATTTCAGCAGCAGGGGCATCACCAGACTTAATGGAATATACGCCAGTTCTCGATTCAGAAATCATTCAGTCCGGAAAATGCAAAAGCTATGATGTTATTCCCATGACTGCAGAGGGAATTCCAACACCATCTATAATTACACGGGCATGCAATAATATCTCTGGCATTGATACTTTAATAGTCGATGCCGGTTTCACAATGCCTCCACATATACCTTATATACATACAGGATGTGGCGCTGCAGAAGATTTTACTTCAAAAACTGCATTGCCAGATTATGATACTATTTCAGAATATGGAAAGTATATTGGTTCAATTTTAGATGGAAAATATAAATTTATTGTAATTGCTGAAAGCGTTCCGGGCGGTACAACAACAGCATATGCGGTATTGCGTGCACTTGGTTATAATGAAATGACAAGCAGTTCAATGAAAAACAATCCTGATAAAATTAAGATGGAGTTAGTGGACAGGGCATTCAAACGCCATAAATACAATGGCAATTATGAAGATGCTATAAGAGAATATGGAGACTATATGATGGATTTATCCATATCTATATCCGGTGCAATACACAGTTCAAAAGTAATATTTGCAGGCGGCACGCAGATGGCTACAGTATACATGCTTGATAGAAAAATCAATAAAGATAATGATAGGTATGTTTTTACAACCGGTTATGTTATGAAAGACGCCGGCAAATTGATGCAGCGGCTATGTGGCAGCAACATAATATATTCAGATATTGATTTTAACGGAATAGATGGGCTTGATTACTATGATAAGGGATTTGTTAAGGAAGGGGCTGGCTTCGGTGCATCTGTTGGAATAGCTGCCGCACTTGGATGTTCGGAAGATGCTATTTATGATTCAATAAAAAATGTATATAATTCATTTTTGAAGATTTAATTTCTTAAGAATTTACTTGCTCTTAAAACTGTTAATTATGGAATCCACTGACATTCCTATAAACCTTGATAGAAATGGTTTCTTTGGTGATAAATTCTTTACTGATTCAACGTTTAAATCGCTTTTTGCTATTCCAATTATTTTTTCCATATTGCCTATGCCATCTATAAGTTTATTTTTCAGGGCCATTTTTGCCGAGAAAACCATGCCATTTGCTATGCTATCTATCTCATCGTCAGAATAATTCCTTCTTGACTTTACCTCATTTTTAAATTTCAAAAAAATATCATTCATTATATTTCCGTAAATTTTCTGTTCTTCATCGGTAACCTCACGGAATGGTGAATTCATATCCTTATATTTTCCAATTTTATTGACTCTCATTTTAATGCCGATCATATCCATAAATTCTGAAAGGTCAGGTGACATGCTGATTACACCTATAGATCCAACTATGGAGGTTTCCATGGCATAAATTTTATCTGCTGCACAGGCTATCCAGTAAGCGCCTGATGCACCGGTTCCCTCAATCAAGGCATAGACCTTTTTCTTTTTGCCTATAGCAAGAATCATATCATATAAAATCTCACTAACGTTTGCATCCCCTCCGCCGGAGTTAATTATCAACAGAAGCCCTTTAATTCTTTTCTTTTTCTCAATAAACTTCAGTACAGGCATATATGAATTCAGGCTCTGCCTGTTAATATTTCCAGTTATGTCAACAATTGCAATATACATAATGCAATATTGCAATGCAGATATTTAAGCATTACTGCAATATTGAGATAAATTAATAAAAATATATTTATTTAAATCAATGGCTGTTTACATTATTATTTAACCTGTCTATGCTGCCCAGTGGATCATCTGATTCGTATATTGACCGCCCTATAATCACATAATCAGCTCCAAGCAACAATGCTTCCGTTATGTTGCCTCCCTGTGCACCCACCCCTGGCGAAATAATCTTCAGCCCAGCTGCGAGGTCTTTCACAGTTTTAAGGTAATATGGCCTATTTCCCGGTGCAACAACTCCATAAACTCCTGCTTTTTTTGATACATCTATTAATTTTCCTGTTACATCATCAAGAAAAGATTCCTGGGACATAGATACCACTGAAAATACTTTCATATTCCCTGCAGAAGCAACTACTGATTTAAGTGATTCTATACCGGTAAACGCATGTGCAATTATTCCATAAGCCTTATGTTCTCTGGCCTTTTCTGTTACAAGCCTTACAGTGTTTGTTATATCGGCAAGCTTGAAATCACATATGACAGGCGAATATTTTGATAGCTCATCGACTATCTTTATTCCATTTTCCAGTATTAATGGCCAGTTTACCTTTATGGCAAATATTTTATCACCAAGCTCTTTTGCCATATTGATAGCAGTATCATGGCCATAAACATCCAGTGCAAATATAATTTTATTATCCATCATCCGGTTATAACCATAAATTTAATAAATTTATCATATAATTTCAGGAATTTTTTAATATATAATTCACAATAAAGTTTAAGTAATGACTTTTTATGCTTCCTCATGGAACGTGATGAATTTATCAAATATGGCATAATTAAATTCGGAGATTTTATCTTAACATCAGGTCAGAAATCTACTTATTATGTAGATATTAAGGAAGCTTGCACAGATCCAATTATTCTGGGTAAAATAATTGATGGTTTATCTCCAATGGTTATCTATGGCCAGATATCCGGAATGGAGCTTGGGTCAGTTCCCCTTCTTGTTGGTTTATCGCTTAAATTGAATATAAGATATGCCATTGTTAGAAAATCTGAAAGAGAACATGGAACAGGCAAAAGAATTGTTGGCACTGTTGAAAAAAATTCAAAAATTGATATTATAGAAGATGTGGTGACAACAGGCAATTCCATACTCAAAACAGCAGATATCCTGAGAAAAAACGGTGCTATAGTAGATCATGCAATATGCGTTGTAGACAGGGAAGCTGGTGGAACAGAACTTTTAAAAGAGAATGGAATTGCACTGGCTTCAATGGCAAAAATATCTGAACTGATGAAGTGATATTATTCAAGGGCTATTATAGTTTATTTACTGTCCATGTGATTGCTTTTGCTATTATCAGCACTGGCATGGTTTCATAAGTAAAAATTAATTCATAAATGGAAAATTATAATAATTCCACTGTATATTAATAAGGCATCGCTTATCTATAGCTTTGATAAAGTGTCATCTATCCTGCCAAGCTCTATAGAAGTTGTTGCATTGCCAGTTATTATTCCATTAGAATTTGTAGCTATTGATGCCCCGACGTAAATACTTCCATAATTTGCTGTACCTGTATTAACATTGATATGGAATATATCTTTCAGGTTGGCTATTTCATCCTCTGTAGCTTCTGGAGTAACCAGCATGCCATTGGAATTCAGGACGGCAACACTTCCAACTGTCTTTACATCGCCAATAGGTGATTTTATAACTTCAACACCGAGCGTATCTTTTATTGCTGCTTCAGATGATTCTGTAAATGAGGGATGTATAAATGCGGCACGGTCATTTGTTATTATATTATTTCCAATGGCATTGAGCCTGTCCTTTAAAAATGTGATGTTCCGGCCACCGAGATCCACGCCAGAAAAATTATCTTCATTTGCAAGCCCAGAAACCACTATGCCATTTGAATTGAACACAAGCATTGTCCCTATAAGGCTGAAATTGTCAATTATGATTCTTTCAGTGTGTACGTTGAGCGCTTCCTTAATGATTAATTCAGTTTCATCAGGGAGGTTTCTTGGAATAAATGCCATATCATTAAAAACTTTTATAAAAACACCGACAAAGTCGCTTTCAAAAATAGATAATTTCTTTATCATAAAATTACGGCAATATAACTTCTGTTGTCCCATCCTCAAGTTTTATTATTTTAAGGCTTATTCTATTTGGAATATGTTCTCTTCCCTTGCTCCATATCTTTTCATTAACTTTGTTGTCTACCCATATCTTGTCTAAATCAGATTTTGTGTATTTTGCCACTGCATCTTTTATAATGCCTATAGCAGTATCTGCTCTCCTTGCACGTGTAGAAAATCTTGCTGCATGAAATGATACGTTTATAAGTTCTTCTGTGGATAATTCATTATTTTCAACCATTTTTTTCACCTCATATTTTTAGATGTGACCTTCTCCAGTTCCTCCTTTTAGGATTCTGGGTCATTTTTCTATCTGTTCTCAACATTACCCAGCCCGGCACTCTTCTGTTTGAATTTACCTGCTTCATTAATCTTAACTTTTTTCCAAGTGGTTTATTCTTGCTCATATTTATCTCCTCTCTATTTTGGTTTCATGTGTGCTTCCAGTTAATCGTGAAAGTATTCCCTTTAATTCCTCATCGCCTATTACCCTATTTATTCTTCCCATTCCTGCGAGCTGTATAAGCTGGTTCTCAACGTTGCCGACGAGATCCGGCCTTACCAGCTTTAATGTGCTTAATCGTTCTCTGGCTTCATCTGTAAGTATCTGCCTTAATATCTGCTGGCGCCTTGCATCTTCCTGGGCCATCTGCTTCCTGCTTTCATCATCCATCTCACCCTGCTGTGCACTGCGCTGCATTTCTTCCAATTTGCGCTTTCTTATATTATTTAATTCATCATCATTATCCATACACAACACCAGACATACACATTAATACAACATTGATAAAATTTTTTATTAAAGGTATTTTTCAAATACCTTGTCCTTTTCACTTAATTCTTTCATCACATTTTTTGCAGCTATGTCAAGAACAGATTGCCCGGCAGGAGTCAGTGACCTCCCTGTCTTATCCTTTTTAACGTAGCCCATAGATTCCAGTGTGTGAAATACGTTTCTTACGATATATCTGCTTCCCTGTACTGGATGGTATTTTTTTGTGCCGCGGTCCTGCCTGCTTCCATATTCCTGGCTCATTCTGGCTATGCCGATATTATTTTTTAATGATATTTTTCTCATGACTGAGGCAAGCCTGGTATAATACCAGTCTTCTTCTTCCCATGCTTTTTCCCTCCCAATGCCATCTTTCAAATAGTGTGTCCAGTCGGGTATTTCCACATTCTTTTCCTTAAACTCTGATGCAAGTTTATTTAACAACAAATCTGCAGGAACTTCATTAACATTTACCATATTATCACAATGGGGGTTTATTTATAAACTATTTATAACATTTTCGTTATTTGGCAAAAACTGCTGCCTGTAAACTATAAAAAAGAATAGCAGAATATTAATTGGAAATATAAAATAGGCATAATCATAGCTGGTATGCAGAAGAAGATATGATAGTGCAAGGCCTCCAGCCACTGAGATTCCCATAAGTATTATTGAATATATAAAAATCATGAGCATTGGATATGTCCCAAATGAATAGTAATTTATATTGGAACTTCCGGGTGCTATCTTTTTCATAAGCCTGGCTATGTTAAAATAAAGTATCACATAAAATAATGAAATAACATCTATTAAATAAATAAGATAAACAGGTTCTATTTTACGATTTATTGCTGCTGTTACAGTTATATAAATTATAACCAGTACAGTAAAAATTATGAGGCCAAATACGCTTTTATAATTGGCTATAGAACGCTTAGATACAGGAAGCGAATTTAAAATTTCTATCCCCTTTCCCTCGATTACCAGCAGAAATATAGAATAAAATGAAACAACAAGCTCAGTAAGGAACAGAAGAATAAAAAATGGAGAGTAGAGTGCTGAATCAGTACTGCTTGCCTCTATGAAGAATGGTATTACAAAAAGCACAGGCAAAAATATATACATAAGATTTTGCGGCTTTCTGAATGTTGATTTGAAATCCTTAATTAAAAAACTCTTCATAAGGCCATATGTAGCAATTTTTCCAGTGATTCTTTCGCTTGATGAGTTTTCCTCAGATGTCATCAGGATAGCGTATATCTTTCTCCTGATTGCGAAATATATGAGCAAAAGCACAAGGAAAAATGCGATGGACAGCACAGTTTCCAGAATTCTGTATAATAGGGATATATTGAAATTAAGGTATACGATATATTCTATATTTATAGGAAAAACAAAAAGCCTGACGTAATATGGCAGAGAAGTAATGGCTGAGCTCAGATACAGGAAATACTGTGGTTCTTCAAGCAGGCCGTAGAATAATCCAAAAAATATAAAAAGCATCAGTATTTTTATTACATTCTTTATTGATGTGTGCTTTTTTGTTTTTTTGCCAGAATAAATAAAGATGAGTGAAGAAATAATAAAACTTAAGAGCAGCACAGAAAAAGCATAGAGGGTAGCAAGAAATATGGTCTGGTAATCGTGTTCAAGCAGAAAGAAGAACAGTACAGAAGGTATTATAACAAAAATATATGAGGAACCATTATAAATAAACCATGAACTGAAAGGGACATTGACATTGACATCTATTGGCAGTGATTTTAATGGGGACATGATATTATTATTATATACAGAGTTGAGAAAAGAGATAGAATTATATATGCCCATAACAAAGAGGTAGAGAAATACTATCAGGCCAAAAGAAGCCAGAAGAGTGTATTCACCGGATTCATAATAAACCAAATTCAGCAGGGCAAATATTAATGTAAACAAAACAGAATTTGAAAAATAGGACATAAGTATATTATTCATAAAGTATGAACTTTTATTTTTCTGGTTCACAGTACGCTGAAATTTAGGCGTATCCTTTAAGGCTATATAACGCTGTTCAACCATAATAAGCCTGTTCAGTGAAATTTTATTATCTTTCATTTTATTGATTCCCTCAACGAATTCAAAAGATTGTCTAAATCCTCATTGCCGGTTAATTTCAAAAATATGGCCTCAAGGTCATTGTTGCTGGATCCTGCCTCACTTCTCAATTCGTTTATATCGCCTGTGCCCGCAATAGTCCCATTGTAAAGTATAGAAATCTTATCACATACTGACTCGGCAATCTCCATTATATGTGTTGAAAAAATAACTGTCTTGCCATTGCTGGTAAGGTCTTTCAACAGTTCTTTGATAATTTTTGATGATTTTGGGTCTATGCCATTCATAGCCTCATCCATGATAATTATATCTGGATCATGCACTAAAGCTCCTATAATTGCCACTTTCTGTTTAGTGCCAAATGATAGGGATCCTATGAATTCATCCAGGTAACTTCCAAGTTCAAGCGCTGCAGAGAAAGCATTTATCCTGTCTTCTAACAATTTCTGGTCAATTTTGAATATAGAACCTATAAAATTAAAAAATTCTATCGGTGTCAATGATTCATAAAGTGATGGTGTTTCCGGTATGTATCCTGTCATAGATTTTATTTTATCGGAATTTGCCATTACCTGGAATCCATCTATTGAAACAGATCCAGCTGTTTGAGGTATTATTCCAGCAATAATCTTAAGCAGTGTTGTTTTGCCAGATCCATTTGGCCCAAGTATGCCATAAATCTGGCCACCGGCAATATCAAGGCTTATATTGTCCAGTGCTTTTATCTTTCCATATTGCTTTGTTAAATTTTCAATATTTATAATTTTCAATATATTAGTAGTAATCAACATTATAAATATTTTTACATAACCTTAGAAAAGTGTAATATGGAATATTAAATGGAATATTTCACCGACACCAAATGTAATGGCAGCCGCACCAAGTGAGAGAAGGGCCGCACGTATCCCTGCTTTTAAAATCTGTGTATTGAGCGACAAAGCAACAATTGAATTCGATATTCCCTGGGCTATAAATACAAGAATAACAGATATTATTATCGCATAATATTTTCCAAGAAATATAAACGGAAGGATTGGCATAATTGCTCCGCTCATGTATGATAATGCAGTATACAAAGCCGATGTCTTGGCCTGGGATGAGTATTTGTCTATCATATTTTTTATAGCTGCACTTTTAGAGAAGATGTGCTTTCTGTTAATCATAGCAATTCTGTATTCAGATTCTGATTTCTGTGCAAGGTAAGAACCAAGAGTCATGCTGAATGTTCCACTGATTCCAACCACAATTCCGCCAAGTGCTATATTTAAATTCCCTGAAATTATAGCTGTAAGCCCTGCCAGAGTAGCAAGCACTTCAACAAGGCCATCGCTCATGCCATAAAGAAAATCCCTGCTTTTAACAACATTCTTTTCACTATTTATTATTTTTCTTGCAAATATTTCCTCATGCTGCATTTCTGCAGTTATAAGTTCATTCACCTTTTTTTTATATTCATTATCCTGTGTATAATTATCTAGATATGTTTTATATTTTATAATTGACTGGTATTCACCATGCTCAAGTAGATTTATTATTAAATTATTGCCTATGATTCTTCTGATAAATTTCATAAAAAAATATTTAGTTTTCCTGTATGTTACCTTATTCAGGTCAATATTTGCCTTTTTAAGCGATTCACCCCAGAAATTGGCGTGTTCATTTTCTGTTGTAGCCAATTTCTTAAAATCATCGCTCAATTCAGAATCGGCAGTGGTTCTATACATATATGTATAAAAAACCATATCTGTTAACTCATCACGCAGGAATTGAAGCTGAAATTTTGCATTGGCATCCATATCTCTGGCAATATAATAATAATATAAAAGCTCTTACAAATAGAATTTGCTTATTTCTCAAGATGGATATATAAAAATATTTTCGATTTTCGATCGATATTTTAGAATTTCGAAATATTTAATGTGTATATCATAAAGTATTTAACTGCATTAGCATTGTATTTTTATGAAAGAAGATAGCTTAATAGGTGGAATAAGCATTAAAACTGAATTGCCTGGCCCAGAAGCAAAAAAAACTATTAAAAACGATGAAAAATATCTTGTAACAACAACAAAATCCCTGCCTATTGTCGCCTCACGTGGAGAGGGATGCTATATTGAAGATGTGGATGGCAATATATTCCTCGATTTTTCCAGTGGAATCAGCTCAACAAATATTGGCTATGGCGATGAATATATAATATCAAAAGTTCAGGATCAACTTCACCGGCTCTGGCACTTTGCAGGGACTGATTTTTATTATAATGAGCAGGTTGATGCTGCAAAGGCATTAATAGAGGTAATGCCAGGAAGCCATGACAAAAAAGTATTTTATTCAAACAGCGGAACAGAAAGCAACGAAGCCTCGCTGAAGCTTGCCAGAAGCTATACAAAGAGGACACAGTTCATAGGATTTATAGGCGGTTTTCATGGCAGGACCATGGGATCCCTTGGATTCACGGCTTCCCAGGCAGTACATCATGAAGGGTTTTTCCCAGAGATGATGGGTGTTACACACATACCATTCCCGGATCCATACAGAAACCCATTCAACATAGATGGCTACGAAAACCCTGAAGACCTTACAAATGCGGTGATAGATTACCTTGAAGATTATGTATTTGCAAAATTTCTTCCATCCAATAATGTAGCAGCAATAATGGTTGAACCAATACAGGGAGAGGGCGGTTATATTGTTCCACCAATGGATTTTCACAAAAAATTAATAGAGATTGCACATGACAATGATATCCTATATATAATGGATGAAGTACAGACTGGCTTTGGCAGGACTGGCAATTTCTTTGCATCGGAATACTTCGATGTTGATCCTGATATAATGTCAGTTGCGAAATCAATAGCATCGGGCATACCAATGGGGGCATCTGTTGTAAAAAGCAAGTATAACTTTGAAAAATCTGGATTGCACTCCAACACATTCGGCGGAAACCTTCTCGCATCGGTTGCAAGCAAGGCAACAATAGAAGAAATTAAGAATCGCGATATGCTTAAAAATTCAAGGGTGAATGGTGCTTACCTGAATAAAAGATTGCGTGAGCTTATGGAAAAATACAATCCAATAGGTGATGTTCGTGGGCTGGGTTTGATGCAGGCAATAGACTTTGTTAAGGATAGAAGGACAAAGGCACATAACGCAGCATTGCGCAATAATGTTATTGAAAATGCATATAAACATGGATTAATTCTTCTGGGTGCTGGTGAAAGTGCAATAAGGTTCATACCACCATTAATTATAACAGAAAAGCAGATTGATGAAGCCATTGATGTTCTTGATAAATCAATAAAGGAAGCTTTATAAATTTAGATAATTTATAAGGGTAATCAGGGGAATTCCAGCTTCCCACCTTAATATATAATTTCCTGTTTTTGTTATATCCTGTTTTGGCAATAATTGATAGAGCCCACGCATTCTTCCAGTATATTTACGGTCACTTTCAATAGAAAAGAACCGCCAGAAATCTCCACGGTAATTTTTTAATCTGTATGCATATGTGATAAACAGCCCAGATAATATGCACCTGTTATGCAATTTTAATGCCTGATCCTGTTTTGTCCCTGAAGCTTCGCTGAATGCCAGCTGGCTTCTGATGCTTGATTTAACTTCTATTACCATAGAAAAATCATCGCGCAATGCAACAAGGTCTGCTCCAAAGGATCCAGCAGCCCTCGCCACATAGAATGGCTTTTGGGTTATTGAAGAGAGAATTTCCTTTGAAATAGGATCAAGGTTCTTGCCTACACGTTCAAGTGTTTTTTTATCACCGGAAAGTATGTTCATCAATTCTCTCTCATATATGCTTCCGTTCATTTAATGCCCTTCACTATGCTATTTTTTACATCTTTAAGAGCTTCAAGGCGCAATTTGCTTCGATTTTCGGCTTCATGATATCTTTTTTTCTCTTCGTCAGTTACTGGCAGAATAGAAGGTATCTCTGTTCCATGCCCATTTTCATCCACCGCAACATATGTAAAATATGCCCTTGTCGTTATATCTACATTTCCATTATTCACATTCTCTGATGAAACATCTATCTCTATTTCCATTGATGCCCTGGTTGTGTATGTTACCATTGAATGCAGATGTACTATATACCCAAGTTTTATTGGAGACAGAAAGAACAGATTATCAATGCTGCCTGTTACAACTTTTTTCCTTGAGTGTTTAAATGCAGTTATGCTTCCTATATTGTCCATCCATTCTACAAGCCTTCCCCCATAAAGGTCACCAAACATATTTGTATCTCCAGGCAAAACGATTATCTCTGAGCTTACCTCTGAATCACTGACACTTTTTTCCATAGCAGTAAATTGTAAATTATTTAATAATCTTATCATATATATAGCGATTAAAGTGAAGGTAATAATATGAAAAGAATTGTAATTGCCCTTGGAGGCAACGCCATGGATACCACTGCTTCAGGCGGAAACCTGGAAGGCTTATTTCTTGAAGAAGCATTCAGGATTCTAAACAAAAAAATAAGGGAAAATGAGACTGTTTTAACATATGGAAATGGTCCACAGGTTGGGAATATTTATGATGCTGGAAACGGGAAATACAATATAGGCATGGCAGGAGCTATGTCGCAGGGCATGCTTTCTTCCATTATTTGCAATGCCTACGATAAAATAAAATATGAAACTGGCAGTTCAAAAGATATTGCGCCAATATTTACAAGAACCGTAGTAAATGAGAATTCTTATTCACTCAAGCCGGTGGGAAGATATTATCAGACCAGGGTTAATGGCAGCATGATGGAACTGCCAGGAAGAGGTTATAGAATGGCAGTAAGGTCGCCAGAGCCTGTTGATATCCTTGAAAAATCGGCTATTCTTTCCCTTCTGTCAGATGGCTATATACCTCTTGCAGCAGGTGGAGGAGGAATGCCAGTTATAAAAAAATTACAGTATTATTCTACATACCAGGGAGTTGTTGACAAAGATCTTGCTTCATCACTGCTCGGAACACTTATTAGTGCAGATAATTTAATAATTATCACCAATGTAGATTATATTTACCTCAATTTTGGGAAGAAAAATCAGGAGAAGCTTGAAAAAATCTCATATGGCCAGATGCTAGAATATTATAATACATTAAACTTTGAAGAGGGAACTATAAAACCAAAGATAAGGGCAGCACTTGATTTTATCCGGAAAGGAGGGAAGTCAGCAACTATAGCTTCGCTTAAAAGTTTTGCAACAGGCGGAACTATTATCGAAAACTAATCTTTTTGCGATAGCGCCCTTAATTTTTCTTCTGTTGGATAAACGAAGCATTTTCTGCATCTTGGCTCATAACTTTCCTTGCCTCCGACCTTTATCTGTTCACCAAAAACCTCATGGCCATCCAGAATTCTCTGGGTAAATGTTGCATCTTCTCCACATTTAGCACATACTGCAGTCAGTGATTGGACCTGATCAGCCAGTGCAATTATTTTCATTGAGGTTTTGAATGGGATACCAAGATGGTTTCTGTTAAGTGCAGCAATATAAACTATTTTATTTTCACTTGCTAACATATCAACAATATCAGGGAGCTTGGAATCGTGGTCCCAGAATTGGGCTTCGTCCACACCAATTACATCAACGTTTCGTGCAAGTTCATATATTTTATCAACGCCTTCATTATCGATATCGATTACAATTGCTGGAAGCCTTATCCCTTTATGTGTTGTTGCATAAGAAACATCATAGCGTTTATCAATTTCTGGCTTAAAAAGAAGTGTGTTCCTGCCAGCCAGCATCTCTCGTTCCAGTAACTGGATTAACCGCGATGTTTTCCCGGAGAACATTGGACCTGTGATAACTGTTAATTTGCCCATATTAATATTTTTCATTCATTTTATATTATTAAGTTGTATAAGTTTTTTAGCAAATAGATTATTGTTAAATTATAGAATAAATAATACATTAGAAAATATTATGTGTATTAATATAATACCCATTGGCCTGGTGAATTAATGGAAGCAGAGATAACTAACTTCAGGGAATATTACGATAATAAGATAATAACAGCTGTGATAGGCATAGAGACAGATGTGAATAACGTTGAGGCTATTGGAAAGGCGATAAGCGAAAATAATAATGTCGAAGAAATTTTTGTCGTAACTGGAGAATATGACCTTTTGATTAAGGTGCGCTTCCCTGATTACAGCACGCTGGAAAGATTTATAGTTTCCAGCCTTAATTCAATACCAGGGGTAAAAAAATCTAAAACTATGATGGTATTGTCCATTATAAAAGATATATATATGAGGTGATAGAATGGATGAAAATTTATTTAATGAGGTTCTCTCCCTAATGGAAGATCTGGGAGATGACTCATCTATACCAAGGAATGTAAGAAAAACTTCTTCCGATGCAAAGGATAGAATGCTAAAAAGCAATGAAAGCCTGGACTTGAGGTGCGCTACTGTCATATCCGAGCTTGATGATTTAACGAACGACCCTAATGTGCCGTCACATGGAAGGGCAGCTATATATACAATAATAAGTAAACTAGAAGCTTTATCAAAATCATAAGTTTATTTTTTTCCATGAATCCAGTTTCATATTATTTTAAATTTATTTCATATAGTTAAATATATATAACATTATAATATTATTAAACGATTGTAATGGTACTTTCAGAAGAAATTAATAAGCTTGCAAAATACTTGATGGTGTCTGACATACCCAGAAGTGTGGCATACACATTAGTGTACATGAAAGATAAAGGAGAAATAACATCCGTTGAAATAGAACGAGAAACCGGCCTGAGGCAACCTGAAGTTTCAATAGCAATGCAATGGCTGAGAAGAAAGAATTGGATTATAAAACGCAACATGAAAAAGGAAGGGAAAGGCCGGCCTATACATGGTTATAAATTATCAAAGGGCTTCAATGAAATTCTCGAGGAGATAATTAATGGCCGTGAAAAGAAAATCGATGAAATAAACGAAACTATAAATGAATTGAAAGATTTCAAAGATTAATTTATTTAAGATTGCAATATATTTTCTTTTTTTTAAGTATATTCCATATCAGGAATTGGCAGGATTTAATTATAAAAGACTGTTGGCATAAATGGAAGATACCAAATAAACGGTGTGTTGGCAATTAAGTTTGGGGCTTTATTGTTATTGTATTCTCATATGCATTTAGACTGGGGATTTCGTTTTTGCCAGTTTGGCATTTCCTTTCAGAATTGTATTAATTCTTTTGAAAAATTGGAGATCAACAAAAATATTAATCCTTTACTGCAATTAACCATAATGGGTACCTTCAAGGATGGAATATTTGCTGGATTAAAAGCAGGCATTATCTATTTTATAATAGCATCAATCATTAATACTTTTATAATATACATATTCATCACTGAAATTGCAACAGCATATGGCTACCAAGCAACATCAAAAAACCTCAGTATTTTATTTACAATTCTGGTTGTCACTACTATACGCGACATCTTTATCCTTGGCCTTTTGTTTGGTGTACTGTTTTCTATTCTATTGCTTAAATATTATGAAATACTGCCCAGAAATTCACTTGATGGAAAGATTAAATTTATGGTCATTGCATACTGGGTTATTTTTTTCGTGGTAATAGAGGCAGACAGTTTAGGAATTGCAATAGAAGGGGCAGTATTTTATTTTATCGCTTATATCGTGGCAAACTTTTTATTAGCAATTATATTTGGAAATCTCTTAAAAAAATATAATGGCAAATTTATTGCTCAGAGTTCATAGAAATAGCCGTCCTTTATATCTACAGCAATTCCTGTATTATACCATTCATCATTTTTTATATAAGTATCTGTTAGCATATATTCCGGATTTTGAGGGCCTTTAATCAGCATTTTATTTTCCATAATTTTAAACTCAACATAATTTAAAGGAATGCCAAATGAACCGGCACGTATATCATCAAATGGATTGAGATGTGATGTCAGTGTGCATTCTGTTGAGAAACCGCCTATAATTTTGCAGCTGTTGATTTCTTCAAATTTTTCAGCTATGTCTTTATTGTAAAATGGCATTAAACAGTGAATGTTTTTATAATGCTTATAATTTCCAAAATTATATTTAATTGAATCTATGTAAAATTCTCTACTGCCTGCAATAAAATCTGGACTGTTATTTCCAAATATCCTGTTTCTATCATTGATTATCACTGTGCCTGAATATGATACAGGTATTAATACAGAATATAGAAGGCCTGTAGCCGTATTTGATGGCAATGAACTGTAGAAGGCAGGTTTTTTATCAAGTTTTGGAAGCCAGTAATTGATAATAAAAGTAGATGTCAGCAGATTTTTTTCAGTGAATGCAAGTATATTAGAACCGTCTTTTATCAGAATTTTTGGGCACATTAAATCTGATTCTTCGGGATCTGATTTATCATTATACAGGAACTTATAAAATTTAACAACATGATTGTTGTAATTTATTCTCCTGTGGTTTTTGAACCTGTTAATTATTGCTTTTCCCAGTGTTAGAAAATCGCTGGAATCCGAAATTATGTATGTTGCATTTTCTGTATAAAAGTTATCAAGGCTATTTTTTGAAACTATAACTATTTTAATTCCATATTTTTTTATGTAACCACGAATAATGCCAGTGTCTTCAGAACCTTTCAATATAAATGCTCTTGCACCAATCTTTAATATTGCAAATATTGATATTATATACTGTGGTGACAGTTCAATGGAAACAATTACTGTATCGCCGGGCCTGACATTGTATCCGTGCTTAAGTTCATACGCCATAGAATCAATGAAAGACATTGTTCTAGAATATGTAATATATTTATCGTAAAATATTATGGCGGGATAACTCCTGTTAACCTCTGCATTTCTTGCAAAGAGAGAATAAACGGATATCTCCGGAATTGTTACAGCTCCTTTATTGAAATCTAACATAGTACATCATTTAAAACATTTTTAATTTTCATTATTTACTGCACTGGTTATGTTTTTAACCATATCCATTATGTTATAATAATAACCATACTGGTTATATGAAAGTTCGCCTGCTTTTTTGTTAATGTATGAACCAATTACTGCAGACCTGAATAATGGTATTTTTTTCGTTGATATTCCAGTTATTACACCAGCAAGTACATCGCCAGTGCCACCCATGGTCATTCGGGCATTGCCGCCATATGAATATACTGTATGCCCTCCATCAGTAATTATATCGATATTGCCTTTAAGCACTGTTATAATATTATATTTTCCTGAAAAAATCTTTGCATTTTCTTCAGATGCATCCATCCCGGTAAAAATTTTAAACTCCATTTTATGTGGAGTAATAATAGCATTTTTATTCTTCAGGTCATCTGGCTTCAGCAATTTAAGCGCATCGGCATCAACAATTATATTGCCTGAATAGCCAGAAATTACGGATTTAAATAGTTTTTCGTATTCCTGATGTATTCCAGCACCCGGGCCAAGAAGTATTGAATTGCATCTGTTAATT
Organism: Ferroplasma sp.; assembly: GCA_038729085.1. Lineage (GTDB taxonomy): Archaea > Thermoplasmatota > Thermoplasmata > Thermoplasmatales > Thermoplasmataceae > Ferroplasma. The sequence continues at coordinate 22,780 of JAVYST010000016.1, forward strand.
TCATTCATATCAATATTATTGATATCCATCAGCATTATGCCGGGATCATATGAACCGGCAATAGTAAAATTTTCCTTTTTTGTATATAATTTGACCAGATCTATTCCTGTCCTGCTGGCACCAAGTGAAGACATTATTGCAGCACCTGGATATGCCATTCCAGCTATTATTCCCGCCACACCGTTCATCCCTTTATGTGAATTCTTATCAGGAGGAATTAAATATATTAAATCGCCTGGCCCGGCTGTATTTATGATTTCATCAGGTATGCCTATAGATGCTATTTTTATAGTACCGCTGTTTGATTTGTTCATGCCTTCTTTTGAATCGGTAAATGTGACTGTAAAATCTGGTTTAATAGCTTTATCAAATGGAAAACCTGATGGCACGTCAATAGATACAACGATTTTCCCACTTTCATTAATTTTATTTATCACAGTCATATATGGTTCTCTTGGCTCGCCAGAAATCCCGATGCCGAAAATAGCATCTATTATAATTTCAGAGCTGGCAATCACTGTGTCCAGATCATCAAGCCCGTAGTATTTGCCGGGATATTGGTTTATTGCTCTCCTTGATTCTGGAGTTTTAAGCCCTTCAAGCCCCTTTACAAGCAAAAGGGAAACAGAAAATTCTTGAATTAACAGATTTGCACATGCAATTCCATCTCCAGCATTATTTCCTGTTCCACATATAATAGCAATTTTCTTTCTGGAAAAGTTTGCTGCTATAAAATCATAAAGGGCCTTTCCAGCATTTTGCATAAGGGGGAATGTATCGCCATATTTATTTGAATAATTGATATCAAGCCTGCGTTCGTCCAGATAATTCATAAAAAATAATTAATCAGTTATACTTAAACATACCCTTTATAATTAGTTTAAGTTTTTACATTAAAAATTAATACATCTAAGATATATATATATTTATGAGCAGAATAGTTTTGCATGAAAGGGATAAGCCTTATATTATAAAAGCTGGTGACAAAGAATTGCATTTATGTGGTTGTGGCCTTTCAGAAAATAAGCCATATTGCGATGGGCATCATCTGAAAACTGCTGATGAAGGTTCAAAGATTTATGTATATGACCATGATGGAAATCGTGTAGACATAACATCTTTTTATAATAAAGATAAATAATTATTTTATTATACCGCTCAGCTTGCCCGTCATTAATCATTTATTCATTTTCCGTAAAATTTCATCATTGCGGTAAATATATTTTTGTTTTAGGATATTTATATTTAATGGGGCTGCCCGGATTTGGACCGGAGTCTCAGGCTCCCAAAGCCCGTAGGATACCAAGCTACCCCACAGCCCCTTCTATAGTCATTTAAGAAAGGTATTTAAAATTTTTATTTTCCTGCCTGCATCTTTTTCACCGGTTTTGTTGGATTTTCCGGTATCAGTTTTGTGATTCTGTGATTTGATACATATGCATAGTATATCATCATAGCTACAAGCCATGTGCCGCCGATCGCAGATATCAAGAACGCCAGATAAAGCATTGGGGAATCTGTTATCACCATTGGTATATTTCCTGGATAGTTTGCGTAACCGAATACTATTGGGTATTCACGCAATTCTAGAAATGTAATTGAAATTATGGTAAGAAGAATCATAAATGGTTTATATGATGCAAGATAGGTTGTTTCTTTAAATGCATACAGAATAGGTATTATCAGTGCTATAATAATTGGTATTATTATTAAATCCGCATTTAAGCTGTAATCTTTGCCAGACATTGCAGAATATGATGGCATAAATATTGCAAGGCCGATTGCTACCAGAATAAGGGGCATGAATCTTCCTATCATGGTTTTAGTTTCGGTCTGCCTGTAAAATACCATTCCCAGGCCGTTAGCAAGTATCAATGCACCTATTATAAAACCTATTACTGAAAGATGGGAATAAAATACGCCAAAATCAGTATAGCTTGCGGAATATGGTATGGCGGATTCTGCACCATAGCCAAAGATATGGACACCATAACCACTTGTAATTGCTGCAAGTATAGAAAGCGCCATTATGCCCATTACAAAAGTTGCAACTGTGTATATAGCATAAAGTTTTCTCTCATCAAAATATTTATTTTCATGCCACACAAATTCAGCATATATTATGAATGAATTTCTTACAACAAGGAAGAAGATAAATATGGCGAAGAGTGGAAACAGTGCATATGCTATGCTAGGCATTAAAACTGGTATTACATTTTCCATATCTACGAGCCATAAAACAAAGAATGTCCCAACAACTTCCCATACAGGCACAATATATGATAATACATTAAGCCGCGTTTTATTGTTTTTAAATCTGAGTGCTATGGGCATTATTGCCATCAATTCAGTTGAGAACATTGTTACCATGGAAGCAACAACAACGATCAAAAAGAGTACATCAAAATTCATATTATAAAGTAAGTTCACCATTTCTTTCACCTCATCCCTGCTCTGTTGCCCTGGACCTTTCTGTTAAGCCTCTCTTCTTCCATCGTGATATCGCCCTCTGCAAACTTGAGGTCTTCATCTATGTTAGAAAGCTTCATTACTTTTCCTGCAAAGTAGAAAGTCACAGGGAATATTATCAAATAGAATGCTATTATAGCAATGCCTAATGGAAATACAATCGGAGATGTTGAAGCAGCCTGATTTATAAACATTACACCATAGTGTTTCACGCCATTTACAACGAATCCACCAGCAACTGGAGATTTTATAATATATGGTACTCTTCCCACTTCTGCTGTATACCATCCGTCTTCCATGGTAAATACACCAAGTATCGCAACGGCTATGCCTCCAAGAAGGGTAAGCCTGTCACCCATTGGGTCTTTCTTCCTAAAATACTGGAATACAACAAACAACCAGTAAAGGCCCATTAAAACGCCAAAGCCAACCATGAGGTCAAGTGTATCATGAATTATATATGGGGGCCATACACCATAATCTGTAACTCCCTTGTATGTAGTGAGATTTACTAAACCAGGAATATACCCCTTTCCGAATGTAAATGGATGTGCAAGCAGTGATTGCATATATGGGAATGGGATATAATCGGCAAGATGATGATTTATAAGAATTCCAAAAATATTTTCAGGATCCATCGTTGCAAAAGTTGTACCGGCAGTTGCATGAAGATCAAGCTCCATCGCAGTATATTTTATCGGTTCAATAACCATCAGTGTTGAAAGTTCATTTGATCCTGTTATGCCAAGATATATTATATCAAATATCATAAATACAGCAGCTATATTGATGCCACGCCTCAGCACCATTTTTTCTGAAATATTTTTAGTTTTGAGGTATTTATATACAAGGTATCCAAAGATCATTGCTATGCCTGCATAGTAAACGGCACCTGACATATGCAATTCTTCTGCTGCAGTGGATACTGTAAGAAATGGTGCAAATGGGTTCACATTTGTAATGGCACCTGTTGCTATATATTTTGAAACATCGAATCCATTGGGTGTGTTCATCCATGCATTTATTTCAGTTACTGTAAATGCAGATAAATATGTGCCTATTGTAACTGCAAGGCTCAATCCCCAGTGCTCCCACCTATTTTTAAAGTCCTTCCAGAAGTATACATACATCGGTAAAGCTATAGCTTCAAGAAGGAATGAAAAAACTTCAACATAAAAAGGCCCCATTGACACTTCGCCAACAAGCTTCATAAAACTGGGCCAGAACAGGAACAATTCCATTGCCATAACAGTGCCTGATGCAGTGCCTACAGCAAAGAATATAACTAATGCTTTGGATAGTTTATATGCCAGTGTATCATAATATTTATCCTTCTTTTTAAGAGCCAGAAACTCAGCAATTGTAACCATTATAGCTAGTCCCATGCTCAGAGATACAAGAAGTATATGCGCCGATATCGTATAGGCAAACATAGCACTATCCCAGGTTGGATATGAAATTCCCATAATTATCGTTACTTAAATTACAAAATCATATTTAAAGTTAATTTTTGTCATATTTATGAATAAAAAGAGAATGATACTAATTTCTTACTAAATATCCAGAATTAAGACATTTTTATATATAAATAGATTGTAGTAGCATAATATAATAACATTATATTAGAAAAATATGTTATAAGGTGCCGTGAATTAATTTTGTGTATTAAACGCTCTTTTATTCTGGCTCAGATCTTACAACTTTTTAATAGAAAACCTTTTTATTAGCAGAAGAAACTGCAACATGATATTGTTCACAATCTTGAAAATGTGCTCTCAATATACATTATTAATATAAATTCGAAATCCATATAGCCAAAAATTATAATGGCAAAGAAATATATTAATTATAAAAAATAAATTAAACATTGCTTAATTATACAATAACTGGTTTAAATGGCTTAATTAAATTCTTATCAACTGCCCTTTTATAATATAAGT
>JAVYST010000017.1:0-26964 GCA_038729085.1 Ferroplasma sp.
AAACCATTAATTTAAATCTTTTTTAATAAATACTGGCATCCTTTCCATCTCAGGCCATAGAGTTTTTTGCTTCACAGAGTGGCTACTCGTAGGCCTCAGGCTGAAGTTCTGCCTCGTGATGCATTCAGTCCACGATCCCCGAAATGCACCAAAGAGCTTTTCAATCAGAACTTTTTGCTGTTCATCAGATACAATTTACAATTCCTGCAATCATAATAAATGATATCAATTCATCCACAGCCAGGTTCAGTAGCTTTCTTGCCCAAGCAAATTGTAAATTAATTTATACTGAATATATATGCTCTTATATGAATAACTTTCTTGCATTTTTTGGGCATCTGAATATAGATGTTAAGATATCCGTTCCCAAACTTCCATCTCACGGAGAGGCAATGGGTGTCAAAAACGTTGAACAGTTTTTTGCAGGTACTGCAGGGAATTTTGCATTTATAGCAGCCTCCCTCGGGCTGAAATTTGATCTTTATAGTGCAGTAGGGTATGCCACGCATGCTGAATATATTAAATTACTGGATTCAAGGGGAATCGGAACTGGCTTTGTGAAAATAGATAAAGATATGATGGGGCCTGTATGTTATCTGCCATCAGATGGGAAAGAACAGATTTCTTATATGTTTCAGGGGCCTATGGATATATGGAAGCCAGCTTCAAATTTTAAAAATAATTATTACGATTATGTTAATTTAGGAACCGGGCCTGTAAATGAATATATTAAAATTGTTAAAAATAATAAAACATCCAAAATTGTATTTGATCCGGGGCAGGAGATATGGTATACTCATACAAGGGAGACCTTGAGAGAGATAATTCCAAATAGTTATCTGCTTATAATGAACAATAAAGAATTTACACATATGCTTGAATTATCTGAATTTACATTAGAGGAAATACTGAATAAAACTAAATTTGTTATTATAACAGGCGGTGAAAATGGCACGGATATTTATAGCAAAGGTGATAAGGAACATGTCAGTTCATTAAAAGCCAGGAAGGTTTACGATACCGTAGGAGCGGGAGACGCCTTCAGGGCAGGATTATATACAGCGATTTTCAAGGGTTATGGTATAAAAGACTCAGTTCTTATAGGAAATGCTGTAGCGTCTATTGCAATTCAGGATAAACTCCTGAATTTTAATAAAAATTTTGATGATGTGCTTTCAATCGTAATGAAATTAAAAATGCAAGGTTAAATCCATATATGCCATTTTTGAGAAAATCTCAAAATCTTTATCTGGAATGTCAAAAGGTATAAAACGGTCTATAATTTTTATATAACCACTTTCAATAATTCCTTTAAGAGCTTCATTGCCACTGTATACAATAGCGCCCCTGGTACTGCTACTATTGATTCCACATCTTGATATTGCACTCTCAATCTGGTTTGTGCCTGATATATAAATTAACAATACATTGCCGGGTATTCTTATCCTATGGCTGTGTTCAGTATACCGGACAGTTTTTCTTATAGCCTCTATAATTTGGACTTCACTCTTCAAGCATTTTGAATCCAGCAATTGAAAAATATTATTCTCTTTCACATTAAATTTAATAAAATTTTCATCGAATTTTAATATAGAAAAATAAGAAATCTTATACTGCATTTGTGCTGCTTCTTTTTGCTGGTGGCTTAATTCCTCCTGGGTGAATTATTATATCCACTGCTTTCAAGAACTTTTCTGTTTCTGGGCTTTTGATCAGGACATTGTCGAGTACATCTTCTATTGTATTTGCAGCTATGATCTGAATTTTGTCTTTATGTGCCTCATCAAGAATTATATCATTGAAGTTGGATGCTGGAACTATAACCTTTGTAAGCCCTGTATCTATTGCAGCTTCGACCTTTGCAGTAACTCCACCAACAGGAAGGACATCGCCACGAACACTTAATGAACCGGTCATTGCGACAGTCTGGTCTATAGGTATGGATTCAAGTGCAGATATAACTGCTGCGGCTATTGATACACTGGCTGAGTCACCCTCAACACCTTCATATGTGCCGATAAACTGAATATGTATATCGATGTCTGATACATTTTTTCCACTTATTTTCTTGATCACTGCGGAAACATTCTGGACAGCTTCCTTTGCTATTTCGCCAAGTTTTCCAGTAGCATACACACCACCATTATGTGGGTGTTGGGCTTTTGTTACTTCGGCCACAATGGGCATAACAACGCCTGTGAAATCTGACATATCGGTTGAACCCATTACAGCGAGGCCATTTACCTTCCCAATAGCGCTACCCTCACCGGTAAACATTTTATAAAGTTTTTTAACCTCTATCGCACGATCAGCAATCTGCTGTTCAACAGGTTTGCTGAGTTTTCTTGCCTCGTTGACGTCATCAGAGTCTACCAACGGTTTCTTGTTTGTTACAGCAATATCACCAGCTACTCTGACAAGGCCGCCGAGTTCCCTTAGTCTCAAGGTCAGTTTGCCTTTTCTTCCTGCCCTTTTCTGTGCTTCCTTTAATATTTCTGTTACCGCACCAGCATCAAATGGTGGTATTTTCTTGTCTTTAGCTATTTCCTGTGCTATGAACTGGACTATCTTTTTGCGGTTATCATCACTGTCATCCATTGTATCATTCATGTAAACTTCATATCCATATCCCCTGATTCTTGATCTCAGGGCAGGATGCATATTTCTAATTGCATCAAGATTGCCTGCCGCAACAAGAATGAAATCACATGGAACTGGCTCAGTCTGCACCATAGCTCCGGCACTCCTTTCACTCTGCCCAGATATTGAAAACCTCTTTTCCTGCATTGCACTTAAAAGTGCCTGCTGGTCTTCTGGCCTTAGAAGGTTTATTTCATCTATGAACAGAACACCCTTATCGGCTTTTTGCATGTTTCCTGCCTCAACCCTTTCATGTGCTGGTGTTTCTAAGCCGCCAGACTGGAAAGGATCATGCCTTACATCGCCAAGCAATGCACCTGAATGGGCTCCAGTGGAATCTATAAATGGTGGTTTATCATTTGGATTATGGCTTACAAGGAGTTTAGGAACCATGGCTTTTTCCATTCTGGCTGCCGGGTTCATTGCCATTATAATATAAAGGAATGCAGCGCCAATTACGGCAAAGAACATTATTTCAATCGCGGTACCTGCACTGTGCAGATCGACCCACAGAAATATTGCAAGTATAATGCCAAGCAGTATGATAGAAAAGACTATAAATATTAAACTCTTTGATCGGTCCTTCTTTTCTCTCTCAGCCTTGATCTGATATTGCCTTAGAATCTCTTTTCCCTTGCCTGCAGGGAATGTTTTAATTTTTGGTTTGTTAGAATCTTCTGGATTTGGAAAACATAATATATCCTCAAGATCCTCCTTTGGTAAAAAATCAACCATTGATTGGGCAAGCATAGACTTTCCAGTACCTGGCTCTCCAATCAGCAGCACATGGCGTTTCTGAATTGCTGCTTTTTTTATAACTTCCCCAGCGTGTTCCTGGCCAACCACCTGATTAAATAAAAGCTTAGGCACTTCAATATCTTTTGTCGAAGTTACGCCAAGTGCTTTTACCCAATCCTCAACTTCATCGTCTTTAGTGTCCACATTATCAATATTTAATCTTTATAATTAAGCTTTACTATGCAATATTAACTATAATAAAGTTATAAAGCTATTATGTTTTTTGTTCCAACAAGAATAATATTCCCTATATGAATAGAAATAAAGAATTTTATTGCAAAAATATTCCAGTATAAAAATCATGGTTAAATGGCAGAAAGATAGCAAAATAAGAAAAATAAACAAAATATTTATTAAATCAGATGTTAAGGTAATATGGAAAATATAGTTATAACAGATTCAAATGTACGCAAGATATTCGATTCCAGAGGCAATCAGGCCGTAGAGGCCACAATATATGTTGACTATGCTTCAGGAACGGCTTCAGCCCCAGCAGGTGCAAGTACTGGCGAAACAGAAGTTATTGCATATCCAGATGGAGATATAGATGAAAGCATGGATTTTTATAACAGGCATATTCGCAATGCAATTATTGGTTTTAATGCAATAAATCAATCGGGCTTTGACACACTTCTACACGAGCTTGATGGCACAGACAATTTTTCTGCTATGGGTGGAAATATGTCAACTGCCTTATCAATGGCAAATGCAAAGGCCGTATCAAATTATCTTGATATCCCGCTATACAGATATGTAGGTGGCCTGCACCCATCTATACCAAGGCCAATGGGAAATGTTATCGGTGGTGGCAAGCATTCTCAAAATGGCACAACAATTCAGGAATTCCTTGTATCATCACAGGGTAAAACATTTTTTGAATCAGTTTATTATAACATCCTTGTACATCGGAGAATTGGTGAAAAATTGAGAGACAAACTGAAGGGGCAGAGTGTTGGCCTTGGAGATGAAAAGGCATGGACTGCAGATGTGTCTGATAATGATGCAATAGCCATAGTAAAACAGGCAGCAGATGAAATTTCATCTGAAAACAAGGTAAAAATATATCTTGGCGTTGACTTTGCAGCAACTTCATTCTATAGCGATGGAAAATATCAATATAAATCGGGTGCCAAAACGCCGGATGAACAGATAGACTATGCCATTTCATTTTCAAAAGATTATGGATTTTACTTCATAGAGGATCCATTATATGACGGCGATTTTGCAGGATTTGCTGAAATAACCAAAAAAATAGGCAATAAAGCTTTAATTGTTGGTGATGATTTATATACAACCAATGCTAAAAGAATTCAGAAGGGAATAGAAATGAAATCAAGCAATGCCGTGCTTATAAAAGTAAATCAGATAGGCACACTGTCTGATACTGTAAACTCAGTCAAACTTGCAACAGCCAATGGAATGGAAACGGTAGTATCTCACAGAAGTGGAGAAACTACAGATGATTTCATAGCACATCTGGCTGTTGCCTTTAATTCTAAATTTATAAAAACTGGCACAATTGGTGGAGAAAGATTGGCTAAATTAAATGAAGTTATACGAATTGAAGAGGATCTCTGAAAATGCTTAATATTTTAGGAATAGGGCTTCGAGGTGTTAGAAGCATAACGCTGGAGCAGCTTGATATCCTTAAATCTTCTGATTCTATATATTTCGAAAGTTATACTTCAATATCTCCAGAAAACACTTTAGACAGCATTTCTGCACTGGTAGGAAAACATATAAAGAATGCAGACAGGAATTTAATAGAGCAGAATAGAACAATACTTAATGATGCAAAAAATAAAAACGTATCATTAATTGTTACCGGTGATGCACTTTCAGCAACAACACACAATGAAATAAGATTGGAGGCTATTAATATGGGCATAAGAGTAAATTCTTACGAAAATGCTTCTATTATAACAACTTTTCCATCAAAAGCAGGCTTATTCAACTATAAATTCGGAAATATTATATCTCTGCCATTCATATGCGAAAATTTTTTCCCATTAAGTGTTTACGACAAAATTTATAAAAATTATATAAATGAAATGCATACACTTCTTCTTCTTGATTTGAAGGATGGAAAGACAATGACTCCTGAAGAGGCTGCAGAGATTCTGCTTAAGATGGAAAAAAAGAGGAATAAAAAACTGATCACAGCGGAAACCAGAGTAATTGCAGGTACCTGCATCTCCGGCAAAGATGAAAAATTGATTTATACAAGCATTGGCGGAATTTTATCCAGGCATTTAAGTGGTTCACCTTCTGCACTGATCCTGCCGGCATCTATAAATAGCAAAGAAGAAGAATTTTTAAACATTTTCTGTGAGGATTAAAATTGCTGGAGAAAATATTTTAGATCTATTTTGGAATATCCGGAATAATATATATGCATAAAAAACAAATACTTATATTATATAGCTTTCATTAGGCTCTAATATGATTGACATAAAAATGCTCAGGAATAATAGCGAAAAATTTTATGATTCTTGCCGTGCAAGAGGCTTTGATATTAAAATTCTTGACAAGTTTTTTGACCTTGACAGGAAATGGCGTGATAACCTTAAAACGTTAAATGATTATAAACACCAGAAAAATATGATTACATCCCAGATATCAGAAAAAATAAAAAATGGTGAGGAAATTGAAAGCCTTAAGAGCGAAGTCAACAGAATAAATGTTGAAATGCAGGTACTGGAAAAAGAACAGTCAATAATTGAAAATGATAGAAATGGCATTATAAGATTAATACCAAATTTGCTTGCAGATGATGTACCCAGATGCAGTGGGGATGATGAGAGCAAATTTATAAGATACTATGGCAAAGCCAGCGTTTACAGAGAAGACCTACAGTACTTTAAGGATAATAGCGGCAATTCAAATGATTATGAAATACTGGAAACCAGGCCACTTGACCACCAGGCAATTCTGGAAAAATATGATCTTGCAGATATTCCAAGAGCTGGAAAAATAGCAGGTTCAAGATTTTATTTTTTGAAAAATCGGCTATTCAAGCTTGAGCTTGCGCTTATAAACTATGCTGTAGATTTTTTATCGCAGCGAAATTTTTCTGTGCTCGAACCACCGTTTATGATAAATTATGAATCAATGTCAGGTGCCACAGATATAGAAACATTCAAAGAATCACTTTACAAAATTGAGGGCGACGACCTTTATTTAATAGCAACAGCAGAACATCCCCTGGCTGCAATGCTTGCTGGAGAGGTATTGAATGAAAGTGAATTGCCATTACGGCTTTGCGGTGTCTCACCGTGCTTCAGGCGTGAAGCAGGTGCCCATGGAAAAGATACAAAAGGCATATTCAGAGTTCATCAATTCAATAAGATTGAACAGTATATATACTGCAGGGAAGATGAATCATGGGATTACTTTGAAGAACTTGTTAAAAACTCTGAAGATATATACAAAAGCCTGAAAATTCCTTACAGAATAGTAAATATATGCTCTGGAGATCTGGGTACTCTTGCAGCCAAAAAATATGATATTGAGGCTTGGTATCCATCCCAGGGAAAATTCAGGGAGATAGTTTCTGCATCAAATGACACGGATTATCAGGCAAGGTCATTGAATGTAAAATACAGGACTAAAGATGGCAATAAATTCGTACATACATTGAACAGTACAGCCATAGCAACAGAGAGAATTCTTGTTGCAATAATTGAGAATTTCCAGAGGGAAGGTTATATTGAAATCCCTGAAGCCCTTGTTCCATATACAGGATTTAGCAGAATAGGAGCTGATTAAAATGGCAAAAGTGGAATCGATACGTAAAGGAAAAAGAGATCAGATATTTAAAATAATAAGTGAGGTCGTAATTGGAGTAATTTTTGCCATAGCCAGCGGCTTTATAGCAGATTATTTCATAGATACATTCCTGCCAGCCTATACGTCATATAAACCATTTATAACGGATAGTGTACATGCAGTTATTATACTTATAGTAGGATTACTGGTTGTAGGTTCATTTTTAAAATATTTAAGGGCAACGTTAATACGCACGAATAGAGGCCTTTATGGCATATCATTGATAGTAAGGATAGTTTTTTACATAGTAATCTTAGCACTGGTAATGAGTGCATTCCATGTAAGTGTAACGGGAATCCTGGCTGGAAGTGCTATTGGGGGCGTGGTTCTTGGGCTGGCTGTACAGACCGTAGCATCTAATGTTCTATCAAGTATATTTGCAACATCATCAAATACAATAAAATATGGTGAGGTAATTTCTATAAATTCATGGGTATGGAGCGTAGAAACAACAGGCAAGGTTATAGACGTAAAAACACTATTTTCAAAATTGTTAACAAAGGACAATAATGTTATTTATATTCCTAATTCGGAAATTCTTGGGAACAGTGTTATAACTGAATTCAGGCTGGATATGGATAAGGATTCGTACATATACCCAGTTTCAATAATGACAGCGGCAGACGTCCCCGCTGACAAAATTCTTAAAGAAATTGAAGCTGATGAAAAATATGATGGCATGAACTTTTTCCTGCTATCCAAAAATGGAATGACCAACACATTTGAAGCACTTATAAAATTTAATGCGGTGACCGAGCTTAATTCAAAAATTGCACTGGCAAATATGGCAGTTGATACAAAATACTGGGATATAAAGTCAAGATTTAACATCCTAGGGCCAAACTCTATAGCAGAAGGATCAGAAGCGATTTATCCACTGAGCATAACTTTAAACTCCGATATTCCTGCAGAATCATTTATAAATGAGGCTAAAAAGAGGACAGATACACCTGTTATACTTCTTTCCAGGGCTGCTGCAGCAACCACATACCTTGCAAATGTTAAACAGATGCCAGGCAAATCGCTTGAAGAAAGCATCAATGAAACAAATATACTTATGGAAACAATATACAATGACCTTAAAAAATCCATGCAGAATGATGATGCCAAACAGGGCGATAAATCACCAAAATAAATTTATTGTTAATGTTTGTATGCATTGGGTAAAGTATTTTCCAAACTGTTGCAAAAATTTATAAAGCATTATCACAATTAGTAAAGGCATGAACCATATAGCTAAAATAATTGAGGTCAGGAATTATCTGGACAATACATTTGTAGGCAGGGAAGAGGTGATCAAGGGTGTACTTGCCGGACTGATTTCCGGTGAGCCGACACTTCTCATAGGACCACCGGGAACAGCCAAAACCTCAATAATTGATACCATGAGCAGGCTTATAAATGCAAAATATTTTTATTATTTGCTCACAAAATTTACTGAACCTGAGGAACTGCTTGGGCCAATAGATATAAATGCACTGAAAAATGGTGAATATAGAAATATAATAAATGGGAAGTTGCCTGATGCAAATATTGTATTCCTTGATGAGATATTTAAAGCCAGTTCTGCTATAAGAAACACGCTTCTTGATATTATGCTGAACAGAAGGCTGCCAAATGGCTCGGCAATGTTGAACCTCAACATGTTAGGGATTTATTCAGCAAGCAATGAAGTATCAACAGATGAAGAAGATATGGCACTGTATGATAGATATCCAATAAAAATATTTCACAGCTACGTGGAAAAAACCGTACTGAAAGATCTTCTGTATAAAGGGATAGAGATAATGAATGACCATGCAGCCCAGAAGCCAATAATAGGCATTAATGATGTTATAAAACTGCAAAATGAGGTTTTCAGCAGGCTTGCTTCCTTTAAGAAAGAAGGGCAGGATGTGATGGATAGATACATTGAAGCACTTTTCCAGCTTGAAGAGAACAGTGTATTGATAAGTGACAGAAAAAAAATAAAATTGATCAAAATAGCTGGTGCTTTCAGCATATTGATGGATTCCACATACATTTCAGGAAATGATGTTGCTATGGCACTGAGGTACAGTGCCGATTCTGAAGATGATATACCAAAAATCGAGGCAGCTATAATGGATTCAAAGCTCGAAAACCGTTCAGACATAATACAGAAAGCAGCAACAACTATAGAAGAAACAAAGTCATTGATTGATGCAGCAGAAAATGCTATCAATAAAAATTCGCCTTACAATATAGTACTGGACCAGCTCAGCCTTTTAGAAATTTATATTAAAAAACTTGAGGAAATGCGATATGAATTGAGCTCAGAACGATCCCCATATCATGAGGAAATTTTGAACAGGATAAATTCTTCGCTTGAATTTGCCGAAAAGAGATATGAGAAGCTCAAGGGCAGGTGATAAGCATGGGCTATACAAAAAGAATAAGAAGCAATTTGATTGGCATAAGCCAGGACAGCGCAGTATACCGCATAACAAGAGAGAGAATAGTGCGCAGGTTGAACACCGGGCTCGACAGCGACAAATCCGAAAGAATAAAAAGTGTGGCTACAGATATATATTTCCTTTTTTATTCCCAGCACGGGTATATTACTCAGAACAGAAATTCCGATGAATTTATGGAAAATATGAGGAACAGCATGGCAAACCTTTCAATGTCAGATGATTTTATCACTGCCAGATCATATTCAAAATTAAATGACCGTCTTTCAATGCTTTATAGCATCAATTTTATGAAGGGATTAAATGATAGAATAAAAAAGAATAATATGAATAACCCGAATCCGGATAAAGCCATAGAACCAAAGATGATTGATGAATCCATGGAATGTGCAGCAAAAAAGATGGAAACTGCAAGGGAAATAGAGAAGATTCTGAAGCATAATAAAAATGGAGGAAAAATGCCAAATAATGAGGAAATGTCAATTGAAGCGCTGATAAACCTGACAGACAGGGTTCTTGAAGTGGACAATGCTGATAAAATACTCTCCATGGCCAATAAACTTATAGATGCCATGCCAAAATTCACAAAACAGATGGAAACTTATTCCATCAATGGGGAGCTGGCAGGCTATGTGAAGACACTCCATATTTCCAATGTACTTTCAAGGGAGCTGGCGATGCCTGACGAATTATTTTATTCAAGAATTGCAAGCGGTTTTACAGGCAAGGAAAAAATGCTTAAAAGTTCAGGCGCATATTATATACTTCTTGATAAAAGCGGGAGCATGTATGAAGGCGATAAAACTTTATGGTCCAGGTCTGTTGCACTTGCACTTTTCCGCATTGCTGAACTGAAAAAAAGAAAATATTTTTTCAGGTTCTTTGACAACAAACCACATGAGCTGCTTGAAACGCCATATGATATTATGAACGGATTGCTGACAGTAGAAGCGAATAAAGGCACATGCATAGAATGTGCACTTAAAACAGCATTGAACGATCTCCAGGAAGGAAATATGATGAAGCAGACAAATACAATAATTATAATTACAGATGGGGAAGATCGTGTAAATATGAAAGATTATTTCAAAAAAGACGGCAATGTGAAGCTTATTACTGTTATGATCAATGGGCATAATGAAGGTTTAAAAAGAGCCAGCATGGAATATATCAATGCAAGCCTTAATGAAGAGGGTGCCTTACAGCTTCTGGGCCTGGCAAAATCATTTTAATTTTATATTATTGCCCAGATCAGCTTTAAATTGCAATTGTTTATTTACTATATCTTCTGATAGCATGCAAAATAGCATAATTTATTGGCAGATAGCAAACTTCTGGCGAACCTATCATTTAAGTTTTAAACTGATAATTATATAAGCATGATAAAAAGCATTGAAGAATTTTTGCCTGAAAGGTTAAAAACATATATTAAATCAAAATACCATAAAATGGGCAGGGCGTATATAGTAGGATTTGGGCCGGGCAACATGAAGCTGCTTACTCTCAGGGCTATGGAGCTTATAAAGGCTGCCGATGTAATTATTTATGACCATCTTTTAAATTTAGAATTTTTAAATTATATTAAATCAGATTGTGTTAAAATATATGTTGGAAAAAAACCATATAAAAAACGAATAACACAGGAAGAAATAAACACTAAAATAATAGAAAACTGCTTGAAGTATGAAACAGTTGTGAGATTGAAAGGTGGAGACCCTTTTCTCTTTGGGCGTGGCGGAGAAGAAATAGAGGAATTGATTGCCAATGGCATAGAGTATGAAATTGTTCCCGGAGTATCGGCGCTGGTTTCTGTTCCAGCTTATTCAGGGATACCGGTTACACATAGAGATGTAAACCATGGCATTATAGTTACAACAGGAAATAATGTAGAGAATTTAAATTTGCCAAAATGCAATGGCTTTAACCGCAAATTTTACACCCTGGTTATTTTTATGGGGGCAGCCAATCTGAATAAAATAATTAAGAAACTGATTGAATCAGGGTATAGCAGCGATACAGACATTGCAATAATTGCAAATGGTACATATAATTATCAGAAGACATTTACAGGAACACTGGAAAATATAAGTTATGATTATGATGCATCGCCTGCATTAATTGTTGTTGGCGACACCGTAAAATACCATAAATACTTCAATCTTATAGAGAAGAAGCCATTTGCAGGAAATATAATTACCGTTATGTACAGTACGGAAATGCCTGATCTGTCATGCCTGGAGAATACAGGGTTTACAATATTAAAGCTGAGGGTGGAGGCTTTAAAATTCAGAGCAGTGAATACGGCGGCTTTAACCAATAAAAATATAATGATTTCTGGAAATTACGTCGAGTATTTTATGGATTTTTTAAAGGAAAACAGAATAGATATAAAGAAAACAGGCAAAATAATTACAGATAGCAATGGAAGCAAAAAATTCGAGGAATACTGCATATTCGACACATTTGCAATAGATAGCTACATTCCTGATGGCAGTGAAATTAGAATAGATATGGATTCCAGAAACGATGAAATTTATACAGTAGAAAAGCAGATTCTTAAAATTGATGATTATTTAAAAGATTATATAATGAAATCAAGCCTTATTGTTGTGCTTGACAGCAACTGTGACCCTGCAAAGGATATTTGCGAATTAAAAAATATTGATAGAATATATGTAAACTATCCATACAGCAATTTGGCAAACAGGATAATAGAGCATTCTGGAGGAAGGGCAATTGAAGAAAATTAATATATTTGGAGTATTCCCCGGCATTGAAATTGGCAAAACAACTGCAAAAACGCTGAATGAAAGTGATATTGTTTTCTCTGGAGAAAGAAACTCAGAGCTTTTAAATATAGAGGCAAAGAAACTTGTCCTAATAAAAGATATGAAAAACTTCATGGAAAATTTCCAGATAGCATATGAAAATGGCAAAACTATAAGCATAATTTCATCGGGAGACCCTCTGTTTTTTGGAATTGGAAGATATATATCGCTACATTACCCACATGGCGATATCAATATAGAACCAGGCGTTAGCTCAGTACAGGTGGCATTATCACGTATAAATATGGATTATGCCGGGCTTAAAATCATCAGCCTGCATGGGAGGAATATAGATGGAACTGCACAGAGAGTGAGAAATTCAGATAAAGTAATAATTTTTACAGATATGGCCAATACACCATCGAAGATAGCTGAATACCTTTTAAAGTTCAATATTGATAATTACAGGGCATATGTTTTTGAAAATCTTGGATATGCCAGTGAAAAAATCCATGAACTGGCACTTGTTGGCCTTATAGAAAAAAGCTTCACAAAACTAAACCTTCTCCTTCTGGTAAGGACCTGCGAGAAAAAGTATTCTTTAGATGATGATCAATTTGAAAGGGAAAATAATAACATTACAAAAAAAGAAATAAGGGAAATATCTATTGGTGAACTCCAGATAAGGAATGGAGATATATTATGGGACATCGGTTCTGGAAGTGGTTCTATATCCATACATGCAGCATTTTACGACACAGAAGGAGAAATAATTGCAATTGAAATGAATAAAAAAAGATGCATGCTTATTGAAAATAATAGGCGAAAATTTTCATCTGACATAAAAATTGTAAATGGCATTGCGCCTGGAATACTGGATTCACTTCCAGACCCTGATAAAATATTTATTGGAGGAAGCCACGGTAAGCTGGCCAGCATTATAAAAACCGCGTTTTCCAGATTAAAAGAAGGTGGAATTATGGTGATAAACACAACAACGCTTGAGAATCTGAACACGGCACTTGAAACACTGAAAAACATTGATGCCAGTTACAGGATAATTCACGCAAACATATCTGTATCAAGGGAAATATCCAGTTATACAATGCTTTTTCCTATTGATCCTGTATATATAATAAAGGTGGAAAAAAATGGCAGGCATTAGCATTGTAGGCCTCGGGCCAGGAGACCCAGAACTCATTACAGTTAAAGGATTAAAAAAGCTTCAGGAAGCTGATATTATATTCTATCCAAAAACTTCGTTGAATTTTGCATTGAACATACTTAAAAAACTTGGAATTAATATGGCAAAAACTGAGCCGCTGGAATTCCCAATTGGAGATAAAAGAATAGCAGAGCTTTCAAGAAGTTACGCCGATAGAATACAGGAACTTGCATCATCCGGGAAAAATGTTGCCTATGCCCTAGAAGGTGAACCAATGCTTTACAGCACATTTATTGATATTATGCCATATATTGATGCTGAGTATTATATCGTGCCTGGAATCAGCTCAATCAATGGCATGTCCGCTGCAATGCAATTTGCATTATCAACAAAAGATCAAGATTTGCTTGTCCTTCCTGCATTGAATGACTATGAATATATGAAGGAGAAGATACTCAGTTCTGGCAATATTATCATAATCAAGCCCTTGAAAGCAAAACAGGTTATAAAAAGAATTGTTCTTGATTGCAATATTAAAAATTATTTTATCATGAGCAATATATCCAATGAATATGAAAAAAGATATAATAGCATAGATGATATCAGCGATTATATGACAGTGGTGGTGATAAAACGATCCATATAATAGGTGCCGGCCCAGGTGATCCGGAACTGCTCACAGTAAAAGCCAGGCGTATAATTGATAGCACTGACGTAATTCTATATGCAGATTCCCTCGTAAATTCTCATGTCTTTAAAGGTTCTAAAGCAAAAACTATCATAAAAACATCCTCGCTGAATCTGGATGAAATCAATGAATTGATTCTGTCCAATTACAGAGAAGGCATGGACATAGTGAGGCTACACAGTGGTGACCCATCTATTTATGGTGCAATTAACGACGAAATACAGTTTTTTTTGGCCAATAATATGAATTATGAAATTATCCCAGGAATAAGTTCCATTTTTGCTGCAGTGGCCAGGCTCGGAATAGAACTCACGTCGCCGGGAACCACGCAGTCTGTAATTCTGACAAGGGTACCAAGAAGGACAGAACACTTTGAAAATGAGGATCTGGCACTTCTTGCACAGCATAAAACTGCACTTGGAATATTTCTCAGTGCTTCGAATACTAAAACTGTTACAGAAAAATTGCTTCAGGCAGGATATAATAAGGATGACAGGGCAATAATAGCCTATAAGGTTACATGGCCAGATGAAAAAATAATAGAAACCACTGTTGGTGAGCTTGAACATGCCGTTTTTATAAACAGGATAAACAGGCAGGCACTTATTATTGTTGGAGGCAATGTATCAAAGAGCTCGGACAAAAAGTCATTTCTGTATAATCCAGATTTTACACACCTGCTCAGGAAATCAGCCAAAAAGCAGTGATTCTATATATTTCTCATCCTTTCCTATAGTATATATCCTTTTTTTGATAAGATCCTTTGAAATTCCGGAAGATCCATCTGATGTATCGGGCAGTGCATTTACAAGATTTTTGACGTAGGCTGATCCAATTATTTTGTAAAATAATTTTGAATAATTAGCTGTAGAAAGCAAATCATCGCCATCAACATTCAGTGCTGTTAGCTTAATTTTATCGCCTGCGAGTGCATTGACAATTTCAAACAGCTTAGAAAGGCTATCCACAAGTTCAGCACCATTCAGTACAGGCGAAACATTGCTATCTATAGACAGATTATTCTGTTTTCCATTATAAGTATAAAGTATAGATATTGAATGATCATTATTATCATATGCAAATTCAAAAACTGAATTCCCGGGATCTGATGCAAATATGGATACAAGTTTGCTTCCAGATAATTTTGCTGATATGAGTGAAAAGGCATCAAGGCTTTCATATCTGTATCCCTGTTCACTATTTTCCAATTTTTCAACAGGTATTCGCATGCCGCTATAAATTGAAGAAAAATATGGATTTGACATAAATTCACTATTTCCCTTTCCTAACTGGAAAGCGTAATCAGTGTTGAAACTGCTCTTTATATTCTCTGTAATAGTTATATTTTTATCCACATTTTTTATAATAATTTCACGGTTAAGAATGCTCAATGGAACTGATAGAAGGAACTGAAATGCCAATTTGGTTGAGTTTGCATTGTCGTTTTCAATACCTGCGTTCAGGCCTGAAATTTCTGCCAGAATTTTAGAGGAATCCTTCGAAAAATATTGGTTTAAAACGGGTTCGATACATTTCATTGCCTGAATCTTATATTCTTCAAAAGAACTGCGATTTCTTGCATATTCTTCCAGCTTTAAATTGATATCACTGAGCAGTTCATCAGTAGCTGTTTTGGAAGATGCAAGGGTGTCCGAAAGTTCTTTAATCTGATCTGCTTTCCTATCTCTCAGGACAGTATAAGAGTATGAATCGAGTAGATATGAGAAAATAGAATCTATAAATTTTATTTCTTCATTTTCCATGTAATTGCATTGTTTTATGATATTTAAATAAAATGCAACAATATATGAATTTGAGATTTATATAATAATCAGCCCCAGAATTATGCAATAATTCAAAGCGATAGGGAAAAATTATAACTTTGTTCTTGATTACCTTTTGATCTTATGCCTGATAAAATAGTTATAATTGGCGGGGGCATTGCAGGTGTTGCTGCCAAGAGATTGAATAAAAAAGCTATATTAATAGATAAATCACCATTTATGACAATAGCTCCAAGGCTAATCGATGTGGTTTCTGGTGCACCTAAGGAATACGCCCTTGTAAAGCGGGCCACTGATATAACTGGTGAAGTAACTGATATTAACTTTCAGGAAAAAGAGATTTATATTGGAAATGAAACAATTGGCTATGACATAATTATTATAGCAACCGGGCACAGCCAGAAGTTTGACTTTATTAAGGGCTACCGTTATCTCACAGGATTTACAACTATTGATGATGCAGTTAAACTGAGGGAAAATTTTGGAACTGATAAAAAAATTGTCATTATAGGTGGCGGCTATATGGGTGTTGAACTTGCAGGGGCGATTTCAGGAAAAAATACTACAGTAATAGAAGCAGGAAAAACTTTATTGCCAGGGCTGCCTCCAGAACTTGGGCACTATGCATCCTTATGCCTGAAGAAGAGCAATATTGCAGTAGAACTTGACAATCCAGTGCTCGAAGTAACAAAGGACAATGTAATTACTGAAAATAAGGAATATGCATATGATATTGCAGTTTTTGCAGGAGGGTTAACTGGATCGATTCCTTTAATAAATAAGGGCAATAAAAAAATGATGAAAATAACCGTAAATAAGTATCTTCAATCTATAGAATATAAGGATGCCTATGCAGCAGGCGATTCCATGCAACTCGCTTCTGGATTTGCGCCAATGTCAGCCATAATGGCAGAAGCATCAGGGTTGACAGCCATGAAAAACGTTATGGGAAATAAAGTGCCATTCAGCATGAATAATTTCGCAAATATAATCAGAATAGGCAATAATTATTTTGGGGAAGTTGAAAACAGATTTGTATCCGGTGCAATAGCACGAATTATAAAGCATGCCGGTATTGCACTGGCTGTCAATCGTGGCAGGGAACTATAATAATATGATTATATTATAGGATAATTTTGCTATATGAACTATTATTTAAGCTATTCTATTTTTTTTATGCAAACTCCCATAATTTTTTAAGAATGGCGATCAATGATATATTTTTTGGCATATAAGAAGTATTTAACGTTTGAAGCTGCATAAAATTTAATAATGAATTAACATATACAATATTATGAAAACAACAATATCACACATAAAAGCAGATATAGGCAGTCTTCCAGGGCACACAGTAGTTTATCAACCAGTAGTTGACGAAGTTGAAAAATACGTAAAGGAACACTCTGAAGGCCTAATATCAGATTATAGAATATCACATATAGGTGATGATATCCAGATTACTATGGTTCATACCAGAGGTGCAGATAACCCTGAAATTCATGAAATGGCATGGAATGCATTTAAAGCAGGAACTGAAGTTGCAAAAAAAGTTGGGCTGTATGGTGCAGGCCAGGATTTATTAAAGGATGCATTTTCTGGGAATATAAAGGGAATGGGCCCAGGAGTTGCTGAGCTGGAAATAACTCCCAGAAAGGCTGAGCCATTCATAGTTTATATGATGGATAAAACGGAGCCAGGAGCATTTAATTACCCAATATACAAGATATTCGGAGATCCATTTAACACACCAGGGCTTGTTATAGACCCTAATATGCATATGGGATTCAAATTTGAAGTCTGGGATATCTATAATGGAAAGAAGGTTTATCTTTCGCTTCCAGAAGATACCTATGATCTCTTAGCTTTAATCGGATCAAAGGGCAAATATGTAATCAAGAGAGTTTTTACAAAAGATACACACACAAAGTTGCCTGATGAAAACGTAGCAGTTATCACAACAGATAAACTTTCATTCATTGCAGGGGAATATGTTGGAAAGGATGATCCAGCAGGCATTGTAAGAATTCAGTCTGGATTGCCAGCATCAGGAGAGGCACTTGAGCCATTTGCCAACTCATATCTGGTTTCCGGTTGGATGCGTGGATCATTTAATGGCCCAATGATGCCAGTCGGCATGGATA
The DNA here is from genome assembly GCA_038729085.1 of Ferroplasma sp. GTDB lineage: Archaea > Thermoplasmatota > Thermoplasmata > Thermoplasmatales > Thermoplasmataceae > Ferroplasma. Next base: position 18,245 of record JAVYST010000017.1, read on the forward strand.
ATTCAATGATGACAAGATTTGATGGCCCACCGAGAGTTATGGCACTTGGATTTACAATGAGGGATGGCAAATTAGCAGGCCCAGTAGATCTGTTCAGGGATGTGGCATTTGACCATGCCAGAAGTGAAGCCCTTGATATGGCCAATTATATAAGAAGAATGGGAGTATTTGAACCACACAGGCTACCTGATGAGGATATGGAATACACAGCCCTGCCAAAGATTCTTGAAAGGCTTGCACCAAAATTCCAGACCATTCAAGACAAGGGCGCCAAATCAGAAATGAAAGTGAGCAGATAATTTATTTTAATTATATTATTTTAAGTTTTTTTCTAAAATTTCAGTTTGTTATAATAAAGTTCATATATATTCTAAATATTAAGTAAAAGTGATTATATGCCATTTCCAGAAGCAATTGAAAGAAGATTAAATAGAAAAATATGCATGCGATGCTACGCCAGAAATTCGATAAATGCGCTTAAATGCCGAAAATGTGGATATACTGGTTTAAGAGTTAAATCAAAGGAGAGAAAAAGTGCCAAATAAGCCATTTAAGGCTGGTGTTCTCCGAATGGAGGGCACTAACAATGAGGAGGAAGCATATCTATCTTTAAAAAGGTCAGGTTTTGACCCAGATTATATACATATATCGGAAATTGGAAAGAAGAAATTAAATGATTATGATCTTTTATTTATACCGGGAGGATTTTCAGCCGGTGATTACATTCGGGCTGGAGCGATTTTTGCATCAAGATTAAAGTCTAGCATGAAAGATATAAATAAATTTATAGATTCGGGCAAAATAATTATCGGTGTCTGCAATGGTTTCCAGGTTCTCAGCGAACTTGGGCTTTTGCCCGACCTTGATGGCACCAACAGGAGGTCTATGGCACTTGCAGTTAATGATTCAAATAGATTTGAGTGCAGATATACCTATGTCAGATATTCATCAAAAAATCCTATATTTAAAAAATATTTTGATGGGAAAATTCTTCAGGTTCCTGTTGCCCACATGGAAGGACGCGTAATTTTTGATAGTTCAAGGACAGAAGATACTGTTTTAGGCAATGGCCAGATACTTTTCCAGTATACCAACAAAAGTGGCGAAGATTCGTCTTATCCATGGAATCCAAATGGATCGGTAATGGATATAGCTGGCCTCACAAATAAAAGTGGAAATGTTATAGGGCTTATGCCACATCCCGAAAGAGTCTATTATGGTTATCAAATGATGCACGATGGAGATTTGCACAGCAATGGAACAGGAGAATTATTTTTTAAGTCTCTATATGAATATACAAAAAATTTACTGGCATGAATCAAGGTTTATCTCTGGATGCTTTTTAAGTATATCTTCAAGCAATAATTTAGCATTTTTTCTATAAACATCAAGTGAGGAATCGTTTACAATCATATAATCTGCAAGCGATATAACACGGCCTATTCCCCATGATAATTCACGGTTATCCCGCCTCTGAATATCATCATAATTGTTGGCATCGTCTTCCCTGTCCCTTTTTATTATCCTGTCAAGGCGATCCGTTTCATTGGCAAAGACAGCTATGACGATAATACATTTGAAAGTTTTTTTAAAATAGTTCAGTTCTTCTTCATTTCTAAGGCCATCCACTATAGTGCATCCAGGAAATTTGATATCTGCTGCTGTGCGCCTTGCCCATATATCCATGCCATATGTTTTTCTTGCTTCTGTTGCATAGGCACCGATAGCATTATCTGTCATGCTTACGCCGTCCTTAATAGCATATTTTTTTACAGTGTTGCCCATATGCGCATCCCTGAAACCCATAGCAACAGCTACCCTAACAAATTCATCCTTTCCAGATCCAGGCATTCCCGTTATTATAATCATATCTATCTGAATAAAAAGCCCATTCCTGCCTGGGAATTTTCCTGCTCATCTTTTAATTTTTTGTAAAGGGCTTCTGCCTTCTTCTCTGTGAGCGATTTCAGTTTTCCATCAGATAATTTATCTACAACAGGAAATATATCGCCTGAACCCTCGATCAATACTATATAAGATGAGGCATATCCATAACCAGCCCCATCTTTATATGTAATTGTCTGCCTTCCAATAATATCGTCTGAGAGCAATTTTTCTATTATATCTTTATTTTCCTTAGGCACTTCATAAATTTTATACATAAACCTTGATTGTATATTGTTTAATAAATATTATTCTACTTATATCCGATTTTATGAATATATTATAACAAAAGGCTTTATTCATTAAATAAGCATTCATTATTTTATTAATAAATTATCCACTTGAAAGTGTGAAGAATCAAATGATTTATTGGGTATATTAATAGCATAATAGGCAATCAATTGTAAATGATAAAATAGTCAAAATGATCAAAATATTTAAAATGTCAATATTGTATGCCCTGCTTTGTTTGCATCTGCAATAACCTTGCCGCCGGGTATTTTATCGCAATCATAGTAAAAAAGCTCTTCTTCTGTTATATGGTAATATTCCATTGCAACGGGGCACGCCATAACTTTTATTTTTGCCTTTTTGATTTCTTCTATCTTACTTTTTATAATCAGTGACCTCGGATCATATTTATTTAATGTTTCTATTGAACTTCCTATAAATAATAATGTTACGCTTTTAGCACCCATTTTTTCTGCAAGGCCAGTAGATACAATTATTGCTTCGTCAACCCTTGTACTGTCATTTCCACTTATCAATGTTATTAAATAATCATCGCTTCCCATAATTACATTATCTTAATTTGATATAAACATATTTCCATTTGCATAACTATATATACTATAATAATTGAATTTCCCATAGAATAGTCATTATTTGCTTGCTGCTAATTTAAAAATTAAAGCATTATACCATTTCAAAAATTTTCAGTGAAATTTTTTTGCATCATCTTGCTTATAGTTTTCGATATATGCATCAAAATTTGTTCTCAATTTAGATTGCCTTACAATTTTTGATCCCTGAAAGTTTGCAAAAGCCCTGTCCTCCAGAATATAGCTTTTTATATTATTGATAGAACCCATAACACGTATAAACTTCATTCTTCCATATCTTCCAAGAGAGCGTGTATTGGTTGTGAGCAATCCAATATCTTCCAGATCAGAAAGCAGATCTGAAATCCTTCTCATTGTCAGTGGCTGGAAACCAAGTTCTGTACATATATTGCGGTAGTTTTCGTATATTTCACCTGTAACTGATAAATCCTCATCCGTCTCCTGTGTCAGGCTTGCACTTAACAGCACCATTTTAGAATGGATTGGCAATGTTTTAATAGACTCTTTCAGGACATTCATCTCAAACCGATCCCTGGCAGAATATACATCTTCTATCGAAACTGACTGCTTTCCCTCTTTAAGTGCACCATCTATTGCGATTCGCAACATATCTATTGATTTCCTTGCATCTCCATGTTCCTGGGCACCAAGCGCAGCACATAGATTTATGGCAGCTTCGTTGATATAGCCTTCCTTTATAATGCCAGAAACTCGAAATTTAAGTATATCCCTCAGCTCCATTGCGTTATATGGAGGGAATATTATGCTTTCCTGATTGAGCCTGCTCTGAACCCTTGCATCCAGGCCTGTGACGAAGGATGCATCATTAGTTATCCCTATAAATGAGGTTTCAGAATCGGTCATCAATTTTAAAAGTACATACAGTGCATCACTTCCATTTTTCTGAAGCAATTTGTCTATTTCATCAAGTATTATTACAGTATAACGGCCAGATTTTTTTAACCTGTTTACCAGCTCAAAATATATTTTATCCTGAGGCAGGCCAAGTACCGGTATTGGAGGATCTCCTGTTTCTATAGAATTTGTAAGATAGACGAGAATTGAGTACTGCGAATCATAAATTTCACAGTTTATATATAATATATTGATACTTCCATTCAGCGCTTCTTTAAGCATTCCCCCAACATAAAGAACTGATGAAGTTTTTCCAGATCCAGATTTGCCGTATAGAAGTAAATTTGATGAAATTCCACCATTCAGGATAGAGCTCATAATTTTGGCAATTTCCTCTATTTGTAGCTCTCTGTGTGGAAAATTGTCAGGTATATACATGCTGCTTAATTTCTTGAGATCGCCTATAACGTAATCGTTCAGTTTATTGTATTTTATAAAGGGGTTATCCATGATTATCAGCAGTTTATTCATATATGTTAAACATACTAATATATTTTTTAACTGGGTATGTTACCTACTATTTTACCGATAGTTTAATTAATATTGGATGGTCTGACAGACGAACTCAGATACTTTTTTAACGCCCCAATAAGATACATTGAACCGGTAATAAGAACACAATCATTTTCCTTTATAGCAAATTCATATGCCTTTATCGGGTCATCTATTACTTTAATATTTTTGAATAAGCTTTTTGCCCTGTAAGCCAGTATCTCAGGAGGTATTGCCCTTGATGGCTCATCCGGAGTTGTGAATATAACGCTATCTGAAAGTTTGCTTATTATAGAAAGATAGGAGAAGTAATCTTTGTCATCCAGCATGCCTATGACAAGAAGCGGTTTTTTTCTTACTATCTCCGAGAATGATCGAGCCAGTGCTGTAGCAGCTGGTGGGTTATGTGATGAATCCATTATTACAAGTGGTTCCCTGCTTATGACATCAAATCTGGATGGCCACCTGCTTTCGCTGATTCCTTTTTCTATATCTGATTTATCTAGAATGCCAAGCTGTTCAATAGCAACAACTGCTGTTTCAATATTTTTAACCTGGAATAATCCCAGATTTTTTGTTTCTATATTATATACATTCACTGGAGTGGAAAGTTTGAATGCTGTGGAATTAATATCATATTTTAAATCAGAAACACTGCAGCTATCTTTTATAGTTATAAATTTTGAATTGCGAATTTCTGCTATTTTTTTTATTTCCGCAACCACTTCTGGCTTTTCATCCTGCAATACTACAGGACGCCCGGCCTTTATAATTCCACCCTTCTCATGGGCAATGGATGTAAGTGAACAGCCAAGCCTCTGAAAATGTTCATAGCCAATCTGGCCTATAACGCTGACCTCAGGGTCTATTATATTTGTTGAATCAAGGCGGCCACCAAGCCCAACTTCTATTGCAGCATATTCAGCACCCATATCTGAAAAGTATTTAAAAGCCATAACTGTTGTTGTTTCAAAAAATGTAGGATTTCTATACGCCTTTGCGAGGTTTTCAATATAATCCCTATTTTCTTCCATAAAATTTATAATATATTGATCGGATATCATAGAATTATTAAAGATAATACGTTCATTAAAATTTATTAAATGTGGTGATGTATACATGCCTGTATTATGGTTCTGGTGCAACATGCTATATGTATAGGATGCTATGGAGCCTTTTCCATTTGTGCCTGCTATGTGTATGCTCTTAAAATTATTTTGTGGGTTTTTAAGGTGGCGTGCAAAATCTCTTGTTGCCCCTAAATCAAGTTTTATGCCTTCCCTCTTCAGATTGTATAGATATTCAAGAGTATTATTAATCATTTTAATGCTTAATGCTACACGAATATATATTTATTATATTTTATGGTAACATGCATTCCAGTAATTCAATTCGTACATAAGGCCGAAAAGGAAAATTGATTTCTGTTCTTCATTCATCTGGCTCCTATTAAAAATTTTAATGTATTTTTCCGTTATCGATGTATATTTTTCAGAACGATAGAAGTTGAACCAGAATTCGAACTTGGTTGAAACATTTCTCAGGTTCCTGGCTATATATTCATATGACCACTGGCATGCAAACATGGAATACATGCCATTGATTGCACCATCATTGCTCCATCTTATTATGTGGTTTATATATGAATATGTTGTATAATTTTCCATATTATCATTTATTTCACTGCTGCGCAGATTGAAGGATTTAAGCATGCGGGTATGGAATTCAGGTTCTTCATCTCCTATTTCACCATATAGCTCTTTTATTTCACTATCATCAGAACTGAGCTTTATTTTTTTTCCTGCATCCTTATAATATTTTAAATAGATATGGTCCTGTGTGAGATAATATCGAAACAGGCCATCAGGCAGTGTTCCATTTTTCATCTCCTGCACAAACGGAGTATTCAATATATCCTTAGAAATGGAAAGTATTTCTGGTGAGGCAATAAAATCTGTTATGTACATAATGGTAATATTAAACCATATTATTTATTTTTAACTTTCTACAATAGAATATCATAAATATATTTATTTATGGTTTAGATGCAGAATCTTCAATACCATGTTCATGGCAGACCTGTTTATAAAGTTCAACTGAACTGGTCGGTTCATATTGGCCATTGCTGTATGAATAAAGGCCAAATTTGTATTTGTAGCCAGCAGCCCATTCGTAGTTGTCCATAAGGGACCAGTAAAAATAACCTGTAACTGGCAAAAAATCTTCCTTAATGGCTTTATGCAATTCCACTAAATGATTTTTTATAAAGTTATTGCGAAATTTTCCATCTGCATCGGCGACTCCATTTTCCATTACCATCAACGATTTATGGTATTTGTTGAATAATTTTATTAAAACCATTCTTAATCCTTCAGGATAAATATCCCAGTAATTGTCCGAACAATTTTTGCATGGCAAAAAAGCGTACCTGTATCTAATATCTACATTATCATTATCTACATATCGTACAGAAATTCTGTTATAATAATCTACGCCAATATAATCTGTGCCAGCAAATTCATATGGCCTGGATTCATCCGCAATTCCAGAAAACGAATTGTCAAAATTGCCGTAAAGGGCAGAATCAAGAAACATTTCAATGAATAAATAATGTACATAATTTGATATAAAATTATTTTTTGGAGTGTTGTACTCTGGATAAAAGAATGGAGCTGCAATATTTATCCCTACTGTTGAGCCAGGATCAATATTTTTGATAATCTTATATGCCACATTATGTGCATATGCAAGGTTCCTCAACACAGTTTTCGCCATTGAATAATCAGACAGCCCAGGTGGAAAACCTTCAAGATTTCCATAAAGATACCCATTTATGGCTATGATATTTGCCTCGTTGATTGTATGCCATATATCCACATATTCATGCAATTTGTTGAATATATAGTAAACATATTTTCCAAATTCTATAACTGATTTTTTATTCATCCATCCACTTTTTTCTGTACTTTCTGGAGATGAATTCATTGCTACAGGATCATGAAGCCATAATGGCAATGGCCAGTGGTAAATTGTCAATATAATCTTCAGGTTTTTGGATTTAGCATACATAAGAATATCAGCATAATGTTTAATGGCTTCTTTATCAGCAAGCATTTCCAGCTGTTCCATCGATTTGCCTGTGAAATTTATGTTGAAGATATCACCTTTTTCGTTTCTCTTAACATCAACATTCACAGCCTCTGTAGACTTTTTAAAAATTCTTGCCCAGTCAATTCCAAGCCTTATAGCATTATTTTCCATATATGCTGCTTTATCAATGAAACTTTTATAATTATCCCAGAAATCTGGCCCATCATCGGGAAAATCACCACTGACGTAAGTTTTCTTAATGATTTCAGAATTGTGCACCCATTCATACCAATCACTGTATGGTGATATCGATTCATGGCTATGCCCCATTTCTGTTTGAAATGCACTTATAGCAGTTCCAAATAAAAAATTATCAGGATATTTTCTTAACATAATAGCCCAAGCACAATATGCATATTAAATTTATTTCTCTCCTAATATTGAAAGATATGCAGATTCCAGGTCAGAACCATAGGAAGTATAAGTAATTATAGGGGAGATTTTAACTAACTTTTCAAGAAGTGCAGACCTATCTGGTTCCTTTCCGGAGTATTTAATTACAGCTGTTCTTCCCTCTATATTTATTATATCATTGCCAAGTGCAGATATGGATTTTTTAATTGAATCATCAACAGGTTTCAGGAATTCGACAGAAACAGCTGTTGCAGTAAACTCTTTAGCAATTACATCCATTTTGCCCTGCTTCAATATTTTTCCCTTGTTGATGAAAATTACATCATCACAGGTTTCCGATACTTCTGAAAGTATATGTGATGAAAAGAAAACGAGCTTGGTTTTTTTAAGGCTAAGAATAAAGTCCCTGAATATTTTCCGCTCAAAGGGATCAAGGCCGCTCGTTGGCTCATCAAGTATAACTATCTCCGGATCAGCTATAAGCACAGATGCAAAAACAGCCCTCTGCCGCTGCCCCTTCGAAAGTTGCCCCATCTTGGAATCAAGCGGTGGAAGCTTGAGTTTTCCATACATATCATCTATATGTGTATTTATTGTTCTTTTATCGATGCCCCTCAATTCACCAACATATTGTATAGATTCCTTTACTGTAAGATATGGATATGGAGTAGGTGTTTCAATCATTGAGCCTACATTTTCAAGAGCTTTTTTTGGTTGCCTGTTGACATCTATGCCATCAAGCTGTACAGAACCCTTTGAAGGCCTGAGAAGATTGGTCATCACTTTCAATGTGGTGGTTTTGCCTGCCCCATTTGGGCCAAGATAGCCTATAGCACCATGCCCATTATAATCAAATGATACGTTATCCAGTGCCTTGAATTTTGAATAATTTTTAGATACTTCATTAAATAAAATCTGCATATTTATCCCTCTATCTGCCTCTTTGTGTATATCAATATAGCGAGCACACCGCATACCACGAGGTAAGCTATTAGTATTTCAATGCCCTGGTACATGCCTGGA
>JAVYST010000018.1:0-25899 GCA_038729085.1 Ferroplasma sp.
GGTTCAGGAAAAAGCAATATAGGAGATGGAATACTTTTTGTTCTTGGAATAAGATCAAACAAAACGGTAAGAGTTGATAGGCTCGAGGATTTTATACATAAATCAAACCCACCAAAAAAACGATGTTATGTTACATTAAACGTAATTACAGATGATAATTCTAAATATTCTATAAAAAGAGAACTTGTTTCATCAAATGGAGATTTTAAATCAAACTATTTTATTAATGGAAAACATTCAACAAGAAACGATGTATCAAAATTAATTGATTCCTTCCATATTTATCTTGATGGCTACAGCTTTGTTCTTCAGGGTGATATTAACAACCTGGTCAAAATGAGCGGCGCCGAAAGAAGAAAATTATTAGAATCAATCGCAGGCATAGAAAGCTACAAAGAGAGAATAGACAGTGCCCAATCTGATATAGATGGATTGAATGAAAACCTTAACAGGATGGATGCTATTATCGGTGAAATAAAAACTGTGCTTGATACCCTTGAAGTTGACAGGGAAAACGCGCTTAAATATAATAAATTGCACAGCGAAATAGAAGAATTGCGGTTATTTTTAAAGGTTAAAGACAGGGAAAGAATAAAAGAAGAACTTGGTATTTATAATGGAAATATTGAAAAGGCCAGCAATGATATAAAACAGCTTGAACAGTCAAACGCTGATCTGTCTGAAATGCAGAAGAATACAGAAAATGAGATGGAAAAAATAGAGATATTGCTAAACGAGATTGGCGGCAATGAAATAATTGAGGTTAGAAAAAGGATTGAAGAATTGAACATACTCATTGCACAGTTGACTACAAAAACTCAAACTTATAAGGAGACAAAAATAAATTCTGAATCCCGATTAAAAGCCACTTCTGATGCCCTGAACTTTACCTTAGAGCAACTGGATAAGAAGAACAGGGAAAAGGCGAATTATGAATCCTATTTAAGGGCAGCAAATAAAAACATTGAAAAAATTAATGCAGAATTAGATCAGTTTAGAAAAGAAAATTATGAAAATTCCAAAGTTATGAGAGAGATCAACGGCAGAATGGGCGAAATTGATGGCATAATGCAGGAAAAAAATGAGGAATTGATCAATAACAATGAAATAAATGAAATAGACCAGAAACTGTCATCCTATGACAAGGCACTTTCAATGGAAGAGGACAGGAGCAAAGATGATCTTTTAAAAATTAAAGATTTAAAGTGGAAAATAGAAAACTTAAAGAATAATATAAGAGGATATACAGATGAATTGGCAGATATCAACAGGGATTTCATAAAATTCAGGGAACAGTTAAATGAATTGAGTGTTATAAAGAGCAAAAATGATATAACTATCCGGGAAAAGGAAAAGGAGCTGAGAGGATTAAATTACAGGAGTGGCGCCAGCCCTGCAATAAAAGAAATAAATAGCATCATGGAAACACAGGATGGAATTTACGGCCAGCTTAAAGATTTGCTTGAATATGATGATAAATACAGCAGTGCCGTAATTGTTTCGGCTGGTGGGCGTTTAAATTCTATAATTGTAGATAGTGATATGATTGCACAGGAATGTATTGAAATTTTAAAATCAAAAAGGTTGGGAAGATTGACCTTTGTTCCATTAAACAAAATTGTTGCACCCCCAGACCATTTAAAATCCCAGGAAATTGTAAAGGCCGGCGATGCAATTGCTTTTATGAGGGACCTTGTAAGTTATGACAAAAAGTTTGAAAAGGCAGTGAGATACGGTTTCGGTGATACAGTGCTTATGGATACTCTGGAAAAGGCCAGGAAATTTATGAATGGCATAAGAATTGTAACGCTGGAGGGCGATATTATAGAACCGTCTGGCGCGATGTCTGGAGGTTCTATCAAAAACGACGAAATTATTGCAAATAGAATAATAAAATCTATCAATGAAATGGAAGAACAGGGTGAAATACTGAAAAGCCAGATAGAAGCTAGCGACAAAAAGGTTAAAGAAGTTTCAATGAAACTCGCCGACCTGACAAGGAAAAGGGATATTGATGCATCAAATCTTTCAAATTATGAACAGCAGCTCAGTGATTCAGAGGCCAGAACAGAAGGCAGCGATGTGAGAATATCGGCAATAAAAAAAAGTATTCTTGAAGCAAACGAAAGAAAAAATGCACTTGAGGCAAGGAAAAAAGAAATTAAACTGGAGCTATTAAAATTACAGAAAGAAAAAGAGTCATTGTATAAAAAACTGAATGATATAAATCCGGAAAACGTTGAAATTGAAAAGCAGATGGAAAGCGATCTTGAAACTGCAAGAAAAACTGCAGAGGGCTATTCAAACACAATTGTTGGCCTGAACACAGAAATTGCAAACTTTAAGGAAAAGAAAGGCGAACTGTCTCAAAAGATAGATGAATTAAACGATGAGATTGAAAAAACCCGGCTCGATATAGAAAACAATAATAAAAGTGTTGAAAATTTAGATAAGGAACTTACAGAGAAAAGGAATAAAGAATTTGAAATAGATTCAAGATCAAAAGAACTGTACACAAAAAAATCTGAATTAAAATCAAAAATTGATGATATTATAAACCAGCTCAGGAAAAACGATGATTTAATAAATAATAAAAATACAATTATTTCAACATTGAATGTAAAGGTTGAAAACATGGCATTACAGCTTGACACACTGAATTATGAAATTGAAAATAGTGGAATTGAGGTTCCACAGATTAATTTAAGCATAAATGAAATCAATAATATTATAAGTGCTGATGAAAGAAAAATTGTTGAACTTGGCGCAGTGAATATGCGTGCTATTGAACAGTACGATACTGAACTGAATAAATATAATGATACAAAATCAAAATATGATACTCTATTAAATGAAAAGAACGATTTAATAGAATTGCAGAACAGCATTATAGAGGATGAAAAAACGGTATTTCTTGACCTTTATGATACAATAAATATGAAATTCAAGGAAATTTATCGAAGATTGTCTGAAGGCGGCGAGGCAAGTCTTGAACTTACATCAAGAGAAGACCCGCTCAACGCCGAAATATACATAAAGGCAACGCCAAACGGAACCCATATGATAAAGATTGATGCATTGAGTGGAGGCGAAAAAAGTGTTGCTGTGCTTTCCCTTATTGCAGCTTTTCAGGTAAAAAATCCATCACCTATTTATTATCTTGATGAGGTAGATATGTTCCTTGATGGGCATAATGCAGAACATGTCGGCGACCTGTTCAGAGAAAACTCAAAAATTGCCCAGGTAGTTATGGTATCTTTAAAAGGGGCTGTATCCAAATTTGCCGACAATATTATTGGAGTTACAGTAGATAAGGATGGCAACACGAGAATTGTACAGAAGAGGCTGAAAGATGACGATGGAGAAGAATGATATACTGAAGGCTCTCATTAAACAATCGCCAGGCGAGAATATTGAATACTATGAAGATATACTCAGCCAGGTTGATCAGACCGTCAGTTATCCTGATATATTCTCTGAAACTGTAGCAAAGGTATTTCAGCTTGTCATCACAGGCAAGATAGATCCATGGAGTGTAAATATAAACGAATTTAAGAACATGTTTACAGTGGAAAGAAACGAAAATTTTGAAGTTGCTGGAATATTGATTTCCAGTGCCTGGCATGTCCTTTATGAAAAAAGCATGAAGATAGTGGATAAAGGCACTGATAATAACCAAATTTTAGGCGAAGAGCAGAATGGAATTGAATACTCTGGCTATGATGACACAACAATGGATCCGGGACCTGAATTGAATATGCCAGTTTACCACCAGGAATCGGCGCGGGTTACGCTGGCAGAGCTTTTAAAAGCCATGAAGCATGTTTACAAATCCCGGGAAAAAAAGGAATTTATAGAGAGCGAAACTGAAGATAGCATTGACATTAACGAAGATATAATTGCAAAGTCCAATATAGATACCATAGAAGAAGGAATTAAGCAGGCAATGCAGAAGATAATGAATTTAATGAACCCATTTTTTGTCGAGGATTACTGGGGCAGTACAAAAAAGGAAAAAACCAGTTTTATACTGTATTTATTATTCATTGAAAAGGCAGGAAAAATTGCAATGGAACAGGATACAATAAATGGAAACATAAGTGTAACTAAATTCTTTTAAGAAAAAGAGTAAATTTTTGGATTGCTAGTTAACTGTAATTTTGCACCGTTATTTATAATATTGACTTATTTTTTAAAATTCATTCTGGCATTTTTAAAAAAATTAATAAAAATATAAAGCATGTTATTTCAACCTGGATTTTTTTAATCTAAAAAGCAGTTTATCCTAAACGCCATCGATTATTCCGCCTTCAGTCAGTGTTATAACAGCTTCGCCTTCAGGCAAATATGGAGAATCAATTAATCTTGCAATTCTTTTGCCGGCTTTTGCCTTTCTTAAATATATCCTGAATGTTGCAGTATGGCCCACTATATTTCCACCTATAGGTGTCATTGGATCGCCAAAAAATACGGCAGGATTTGCAGAAACCTGATTTGTAACGGCTATAACAGCATTGAAGATTGTTCCAAATTTAAGGAGGTCATGCATATGCTTGTTTAAAAGTTGCTGCCTCTCAGCAAGGGAACCCCTTCCAACATATTCAGACCTGAAATGGGAGGTAAGTGAATCAACTATCAAAAGTTTAATTGGGAATTCCTTTGCTATATCAGCAGCCTTTTCAGCCAGCAAAATCTGGTGATGTGCATTGTAAGCACGTGCAACATGTATTCTTTTAAGCGTTACATCAGGATCGATATTCTTTGCCTGTGCCATCTGTATAACCCTTTCGGGCCTGAACGTATTTTCAGTATCTATAATAAGCACATCAGAGTCCAGGCCTCCCTGTTCCGGAGGCATTGTTGCATTTACAGCAAGCTGAAGCATAATCTGTGTTTTGCCTGACCCAAATTCACCAAAAAATTCTGTAATGGCCTGTGATTCAAGGCCGCCTCCAATAAGGTTGTCGAGATTGTGTGAACCGGTAGTGAGTTTTAATACCTCTTTTCTTCTCTGAAGTATTTCTTCACCTGTTTCAAAATTCCCAACATCAGCAGATCGCCTTGCTGCATTGATTATTTTAATGGCAGCTCCTTCAGCTATTCCGCTTATGTCGGCAAGGTCTTTTGGAGATGCCACTGCAAGGGTCATTATATCGTCATAGCCATTTTCCCTCAATTTTTCAGCTGTAGCCTCTCCAACTCCGGGAAGATCGTCTATTGTGGTAATTTTAGTCTCTTCTGAATTTGTGCTGTCCTTAATTTCATCTAATTTTTTTTCTTTAACCATTTTAATATTCAACTCCTTTTATCCCAAGTGAACTATCAGTTTTCTTTATTGATAATTGCTTTTCTATTCCAAACATAGCTCTGATAGCGTCCACATTTTCTGGTATAACATCACTTTCCTGATGTACAGCCTGAATGTAATGCATTCTATTCTTATTAATATTTATGCTATCTTTCCATATTGCTATTTCATATAAGTCTGAACGATTTCTGGATAATTCACGTGCATAATCCATAACCTGTGCAGTCGATGCAATTCCATCTTTTCCACTTAATAAAAGCAACCTTGAATAATTTTTAAATGCCTCCAATATATCATTTATCCCAGGTTCTGAATTTAATTCTATATTTATAACGTGTACATGCATCAATGTTGTCGGAACTTTTACCGCAGTTGTTTCAATATTAATTCTATCCATAACAGTTTTTAAATCATCTGCATGGTGGGATGGATATTTTAAAGACGGTTCAATAGCGTTTATTGGCCCCTTCTTGTTATCATTTGGATCAGTGGCACGCCTCAATATTGTAGCATTCACATTATTTATTTTAAACGCTTCATCAACTGGAAAGAGTGACCTTGCAAGTGCAGTTGTATTGCATGAAACAACTCTTACAATATCTTTATTTCCTGCCTTATTATAATTTGAATATGCATTAAAGCTTGACTGGACCACACTGCTCTTTTCACCACCTTCAAGGATGGCTTTTACTTTCATCTCCTTATAAATTTCCAGATTTTTCTCACCATTGCCCTCTGGAGTGCCATCCACAACAACATCAGATTCCATCAAAAGATCTTCAAGAGTGCCCTTAACTTTGATATTAGCAGCCTCGAATTCGGCCTTCTTGCCTCTGTCTGGAACATAGATATTAAATTGCCTGGATGCCAGCCTTGTTATATAATCAGGGCTATTTTTTACAATGCCGGTTACAAACATATCATCCTGCTTAGATACACCATATGCTACACGCCGCCCAATGGTGCCGTAGCCATTTATTGCCACACCTATCATGGATAATTATTGTATTTCATATTATAAATCTATCCATGTGATACATGATATAAAAGATGTTTTGCCTGTAATAAAATAAAAGGAATAGTTATATTATTTAATAGAATATTATGTTGTGGCAAACGAGGAGCTTTCCAGATATTTTCGAGAATATTATAAAAAAAACAAACTTGGGATTCCAGACATGCTTTTTCAAAGAGAAATTGGATATATCCCATTCAATGGAACAATGATAAGGCACATTAAGTTTAACAGCAACAATGATGTTAAAAAATTTATGAATAGAGCGGTTCCAAGGCATTTATATTATTCCTCTGCATATTATAGATTTCCTGATCAGCATAAAATGATAGAAAAGGAATGGCTTGGTGCAGAATTAGTTTTTGATCTTGATGCTGATCACATAGAAGGAGCGAAAAATATGACTTATATGGAAATACTTGAACAGGTAAAAAAACACACAAGGAGGCTTTTAAATATTTTAATGAATGACTTTGGCTTCAATGAGAAGGAAATAAGATTGTATTTTTCTGGTGGCCGTGGTTACCATGTGCATGTTGAAAGTGACAGCATATATACAATGGCATCTGATGCGCGCCGTGAAATAGGTGATTATATACGTGTTGAGGGATTGAATATTGATGAATTAAGGGTACTTGATGATAGTTTCTTTTCATATGGATTATTAAAAAAGCTTAATGAATATATTTCATATTTTTATTCTAATATTGATGATAAGTATATACATGATATTTTCGGAAGGAATGCAGGAAACTATCTTAAACATATAGAGAAATTTTACAACGGAGAGAAAATACGTGATTTTATGATCAGGGAAACTGGCAATAAATTCAGAATTTTAAATCAGAGAGATAGAAATGACAATTCCAGCATCGACTATGATAGGCTAATTCTTTCAAAGTTGCTTGAGGATTTTAAAAAGTCGGAACTGGCTGAAATTGATGAGCCAGTTACAACAGATATACACCGCCTTATAAGATTTCCCATGAGCCTCCATGGAAAGACCGGTTTATGCGTCAAGCCAGTTAATCCTGATTATTTAAAGGATTTTCAGCCGCTTAATCAGGCAATACCTGAAATATTTAAAAATAGGGAAGCAACAATTGAATTAACCATTAAAAAATTCCAGATCACAATGAATAACCAGGAATATATACTGGAAACTGGTATTCATAAAATACCGCTATACCTTGCTATATTCATTGCTGCAATAAATGTTGGGAAATTTATAAATTAATCTACAAGGCCTATGTTCTTTAACCTTGCTATAAAACTATCGCGGGTTGTGTCAAACAGCGATGTCAGCTTTATTATGTCCTCACCCTCAATTAATTCTCTTGCATTATCTTTAAAGGGAATAAGTTCGTCTTTTTTAATTACACCCCTTTCTGCCAGATCAATAATTGTCTCCCATGCATTGAGCCTTATATACTGGTTTGGTGATTTTAAAACGTTAAAGAGATATTTTTTATTGCAATCGTAATCTTCTGGTTTTATAACGCCTGCGGCAGAAAGCATAGGTACCATATGCCAGGCGTCGCTGACAATACCGGCATTTGCGCTCTTTAAGCTTTCTATAAAGACATTTTTATATGGTTTAAGATAATCTGATTCAATATATTTCCCATTTATTAAATCTACTGCATTCCACCATGCAGTAAGATCTGCTTTTTCAATATATGGCAAAAGATAAGATTTTCTTTCTGAAATGTCTTCATGAGTGATATAGCCAGAATCGGCAAACCTTCTCGCAAGTACCCATGCATGAACCTTTACCATTTCATCTGTAGTTGTCAATAAATTAAGGAACTGTTTTTTATTTTCAATTACGTATTCTTTTGTTAAGATATTATTTTCAATCAGAAAATCAACTTTGTACCATGCATCAAGCCGGGAAAATTGATCATCAAGAGACAGCGACTTCATATAATAAGGCTTATTTTTTTCTATCATTTCACTTGTCATAATTGTTTAATATCAAAACAGTATATTAACCTTAGCACCAAATTCACAGTTGTGATTTATAATTCATCAATAAAAATTATAAAATTTTATTCTGAAATATTATATTTGGCCGTCTATGCCCTGATATTTATAATATTTTATTTAATTAAAACTATTATATATTTCCTTTAAAATTCTAAATATTATTAAAATAGAAATATTTTGGCGATTTATATAATTTAATGCAAAATTCTATATTTTTTCGATTAAAATAAGTATTTATTATCAATAATTCCTTAAATTCACATATATGATTAAAAAAGCTTATATATGACATTATAATCTATAGTATGGTGAGAAAAAATGCCTAAACCGTATGTAGCTATAAATGAAGTAGAAATGCTAAATGATGCAACGACCATGCAAATGTTTGGCCAGGTTGGTCCAAAAGTTTGCCAGGTAACAGCCAGGCACCCCGGTTTTGTTGGATTCCAGAACCATATGCAGGTTGGAATTATACCAATGGGAACAAGATGGGGCGGAGGCTCAATGGATATGACAAAAATGGATACCATGAATGTTTACCAGTATACAATGTGGAAGAGCATAAAAGACCACGAAGATATGCACAGAGATAATTTTACATCAATATTCAGATTATGCTCGGCATGCCTTTCCCAGGTTGTTTATGGACCATGGGAGCCATTGTATGAAATTACTGATGCAAGCATGCCATTAAATACAGAAATGGCTGATTTCACAGTAATGTTTGGAAAGAAATTTCAAGCAGGAGACCCATCAGGAGTTCCTCCAATATCAATGCCATATGGCCAGAGAACAATTGCACTGTCTGAACATACAGTAAAAAAAGGAATGGAAAAGGAATTTGAATCAACAATATCAGAAGTAATGAAAGATTTCCAGAATGCACCGGGATTCCTTGGATACATGATATTAAAACAGGTTGGTGTCTCAGCAGTTGGCTCATTCCAGCTAAAATCGAAAGGAATTCATGAGACTTTAGAATCAGGAGGAGAAGTTCCGACAGAGCAGGAAGGCTCATTCAAATATGATGAAGCAAAACCAACGCCACCAGAATATAGAGTTCATATGGAATGGGCATCGCCTAATGATGCAATGTTTGGAATTGGAAGAGTATTGTTTGCACATCCAGCAAGAGAAATCCATGACAAGGTACTTGACACTCTGATAAGAGGGCCATATATAAGATTGCTGAACCCAATGATGGAAGGAACAACCTGGAGAGAATATTTAAATTCTCCATAAATTTTTAAACTATTAATAATTATTTTTTAATTAAGATTTTAATTTAAATATTAAAAATTTTAAAAAGGTTATATATGGAACCATGATTTTTTAACAGGTTCACCCTTTAATTCTTCAATCAATTCTCTTTCTTTTGCTGTAAGATGGCGTGGCACCTCTAATTTTATAACAACAAGCAGATCTCCATTTCCCTTTGAATTAATGTGGGGCATGCCCGCATTTTTAATTCTTAAAACATCCTCAGGCTGGCTTCCTGGTGGAACATTAAGATTAAATTTTTCATTGAATAATTGTATTTCCACAGAACCGCCAAGAGCTGCGGTTGGGAAATCTATGGCCTGCCTTACATAAAGATTGTCTCCTGTCCTTTTAATAGCAGGATTTGGCTGAACATATACAACTGAATACAGGTCACCGGTTACACCACCGAATGAGTTCCCCATTTTGCCCGTTCTCAGCCTTGTATTTGTATCAACACCTTTTGGAATATTTATAGTAATGTTTTCCATTTTTGGAATATAGCCCTTGCCATTGCATACAGGGCAGGGAGTTTTTGGAATCTTGCCCCTGCCATCGCACGTTCTGCATACGATTACTTGAACAAAATTAAAAAAGCCCTGGCCACGGGATATTCTTTCTCTTCCTGTGCCATGGCATGTAGGGCATGTTACCAATATTCCTCCAACTGCACCGGTGCCCTTGCAACTATCACAAATTGCATTTCTCCTATATTTGATTGCTTTTGAAGTGCCATAGTAGGCATCACTCATGGAAATGTTGACCTTTACATAAATATCAAGATCTTGCTGTGTTTCAGAACCGCCAGCAAAACCTCCATTTCCTCCGCCAAAGCTGCCACCGCCGAAGATTTTGCTAAAGATGTCGTTTATATCGTCAAAATGTGAAAAATCCTCCCAGCTGAAACCGCCCTGGCCACCACCGGAAGATTCACCAAAGTTAGTGGAACCGGTTGCATCGTATTGTTTTCTCTTTGCAGGATCAGATAGGACTTCATAGGCTTCGGCAACCTCTTTAAATTTTTCCTCTGCTTTCTTGTCTCCAGCATTGACATCAGGATGATATTTTTTAGCAAGTTCTCTGAATTTTGCTTTTATCTCATCCTGTGACGCATTTTTATCTACTCCAAGTACCTGATAATAATCTGTGGGCATCAAGCATCAATGATTTTCCTTGTAATCGGTGTTAACAGTATTGCCATCGTCCTGAGATTGGCTATCATTCTGGCCTCCACTGGACTGTTCATTGCCTGCCTGTTCCTCTGTCTCGCTTTCCTGCTGGCCTTCCTGTTGATTCGCTTCCTGACCTCCAGTTTGCTGGCCTGCCTGAGACATTTTTGTATACACGTTTGTCATTTCATTGGTTAATTTTTCTGTTAATTCTTTGACCTTGTCAACATCTTTGCTTTGAACAGCTTCTTTAAGGTCCTTAATTATCTCATTTACCTTGTCCTTTGTTTCCTTGTCAAGTTTATCTCCAGCCTCATTAATTGTCTTTTCAACAGTGTAAGCCATGGATTCTCCATTATTAAGGGTCTCTATGTTTTCCTTTTCCTTCTTGTCTTCTTCTGCAAATTGTTCAGCTTCTTTCTTCATTTTTTCTATCTGTTCTTTAGAAAGCTTGTTAGATGCACTTATTGAAATGCTCTGTGATTTTCCAGTACCTTTGTCTTTAGCTGAAACATTTATGATTCCATTTGCATCTATATCAAATGTAACTTCAATCTGTGGTACGCCACGTGGTGCAGGAGCTATTCCTGTCAATGTAAAATTGCCCAGTGATATATCATCCTTCACAAGTGGCCTCTCGCCCTGTACTATATGTATATCTACAGCTGTTTGCATATCTGCTGCTGTACTGAATACCTGTGTTTTCTTTGTTGGTATTGTAGCATTTGCACTGATAAGTGGGGTCATGACTCCACCTACCGTTTCTATTCCAAGCGTTAATGGTGTAACATCAATAAGCACAATGTCTTTTATGTCACCCATTAAGACAGCTCCCTGTATTGCAGCACCCATTGATACAGCCTGCATTGGATCAACGCCACCTTCAGCTTTCTTTCCAAAGTACTCTTCAACAAAGCGTCTTACATATGGCATCCTTGTTGGCCCACCTATCAGTATGATTTTGTTAATATCGCTTTTATTTAACTTGGCGCCCTGTATTGCTTTATCAAGTGATATTGATGATTTTTTGACTATTGGTGCTATCAACTCTTCAAGTTTTGCTCTTGTGAGTTTGTATTCAAGATGTTTCGGTCCATCCTGAGTTGCAGTGATATACGGTAAGTTAATATCAGATTCAAGGACCGTTGACAGTTCAATTTTAGCTTTTTCAGCCGCATCCCTTAATCTTATATATGCAGATTTGTCCTTCCTTAAATCTATTCCTTCCTTTGATTTGAAATCGTCTGCAAGGAAGTTTACAATGGCTTCATCCATATCTGTTCCACCGAGCTGCGTATCACCAGATGTGGACATAACTTCAAACACTCCCTGCCCAAAATCCATAACTGTTACATCAAGAGTTCCTCCTCCAAAATCATAAATTAATATTTTTAGGCTTTCATTTAATTTATCAAGGCCATATGCCATGCATGCTGCTGTTGGTTCATTTATTATTCTTTTTACATTGAGGCCTGCAATTGCCCCGGCATCCTTTGTTGCCTGCCTCTGGTTGTCATTAAAGTATGCTGGCACAGTTATAACTGCATCTGATACTTTTTCTCCGAGAAAAGCCTCAGCATCTTTCTTAATTTTCTGCAATATAAACGCAGATATCTGCTGTGGTGTGTATTCCTTTCCAAATATTTTATATTTGAAATCTGTCCCCATCTTTCTCTTTGCGCCATAAACAGTCCCTTCAGGATTAAGCAATGCCTGCCTCCTTGCTGGTTCCCCTACAAGCAGCTGGCCATCCTTTGTAAATGCAACATAACTTGGAAAAGATTTTCCGCCAAGGGAAACTCCTTCTGCTGCTGGAATAACCTCTGGTTTTCCAGATATAACTACAGACGCTGCCGAATTGCTTGTTCCAAGATCTATACCTATTATTTTACTCATATTATTCACCTTTTTGAAACTATAACCTTTGCTATCCTTATGACATTGCCATTTAATGTATAACCCTTTTGCACTTCTTCTAGAACGGTGCCATCTTCACCATATTCAGAAATACCAACTGCTTCTTCCAGATTGGAATCATATTTTTTCCCCTTGCAGTCTATTGGAGCTAAACCATAGTTCAACAGAACATTTGTAAACTGATTTTTAACTGGTGCAAGTTTAGGATCATGCTGTATTCCGGCATCAAGGGTATCCAGTACTGGCAGAAGATCTTTAATGAGTTCGCTGTTTGCATTTTTTCTTATTATGGCAACTTCATTCTCCTTGTACCTTGTATAATTTTCCATTTCTGAGCGTTGCCGCAGGTAAAGTGATTTATACTCCTCCAGATCCTTTACAACGCCATCATATAATTGTTTAAATTTTGCAAGGTTTTCTTTGTCTCTCATTCTATTTCTCTTCCTGACCTGTTCTATATCGAATTCAAGTGGTTCATTATAACTTTTCCTTGGGCTCATCATAAGTATATATGTTCTTCTATATAAATATATGTTATATAAATATTTACATTTTTGAAATTATTTATTAAGCGGCATATCTTTAAAATGCTCAAACCCTTTATCTTTTATGGGCTTCCAGTCTCCATCATATGACATATTTTCCCCGTCGTATGTTTCACCTATACAGCTTGCATCAATTCCACTGGACCTCATAGCTTCCATAAAATTGCTGTAATTATCTCGATCAATGGTAAATAGAAGTTCATAGTCTCCGCCAAAATCAAATGCGATTTTATCTCTTGAAAAGCCAGATATCTTTACTGCCTCTTCAACATCCATATCTACCGGTATATTATCGATCAGCAGTTTAAATCCCACGCCATAATCATGCTTCATTTGGTTTATAGAAGCATATAGGCCATCTGAAAGGTCCATCATAAATTTTGCACCATTTTTGCTTATAATCTGAGCTTCCTTAATTCGTGGTTCAATATCCATCATTTTTTTTATTCCGTATAATTTTTTATCACTGTACCGGTAAAATATATATCCAGAACCGGCTTTACCAAGAAAATTTGTTATCATTACCATCTGGCCAGGAGCTATATATGAACGTTTTCTTATCAGTGGAAAGGCCTGTTTCCCAATAACTGTGCCAGAAACAGTGAAATCTTCTCCCTCTTTTGTATCGCCACCCAGTATGCCTGCTCCAAATTTGGCAAGTTCTGCCTTTGCTCCCCTATAAAAGTCTTCCAGGTATACAATATCATAGTCAGGCGAAACCGAAAGTGAAATTAACATTCCAATAGGAATGCCCGCCATGGCAGCTATATCGCTCAGGTTTATAGCAGCAAAAAATTTACCAGCAAGTTCAGGATCTGTGCCATGTGGCAAATGCGTTCTGCGTGTAATTAAATCTGTAGATAGAAGTATAAACTCTTTTCCTATTTTTAATGTATAGCAATCGTCCCTTTCTGTTGAATTTCCAGTCAGTATATTTATTATTTCCCGTTCTCCAATTTTGCCAAGTTTCAATATTTCATTGATTTATTCAGGCAATTTAAAGTTTATTGTATTATGAAACTGATTTCTTATTGATTGAATTTAACATAAAGATGATATGAGTATTCATTGAAGCATCTTGTACTGTGTTTAAAATTGAATTATGTTAAATGTTATTGATCAAAAATTGTTTTTTTCTATTCAGGCAACAGCGAGAATTTACTTACATAAAAAAATATATATATGATAGATATATTCTATCATTGGTGATATAGTTTATACCAGAAGTGGAAGATTTAAGAAATGAAATATCTGAAAATTCAAAAGAAATTATAAGATTGCTTGAGAGGCGTAGAGACCTTGCTATACAGATAGGCATTCTTAAGAAAAATAATAAAATGGCAATTAGAAATAGGGAACAGGAATTGAACGTTATGGCTAAACTCTCAAAGGATAAATTTACCAGCCTTGTACTCAATACTTTATTTGAACTTTCGATAAATTTTGAGGTTGAAAAAACTGCTGATAATAAACTTGATTATACATCCTTATTTAATAATAAAAAATACGTACAGATCCGCTCATCTGATAAAAATTTAGGATATATCTTATCATTAATACTTAATCCAGGCTCAATTATTGCATGCAAAGATAGAGAAATGTGCAGCATAATGTCAGCTCAGGGGCACCACATCATTGATGAGTTTCAAGAACATCCAGATATACACGTATCTATAAATGATAGGTCTGGGGAAATCATAATGGGAGATTCTGAATTATTAATATCGGATTATTTTATTGAGAATAAAGAAAATATATACCATATCAATATAAGTTAATATGAAAATTCTTGTCATAGGCGGCAGTGGACACCTTGGTTCAACTTTGCTGAAAATTATTCCATATGCTGTTGGAGTGGATATTGAAGACATAAACAGAATTGGAAGCATGCTCCATGAATTCGACTTTGCCTTTCTGGCAGTTCCATTAAAAGAATCAGAAATTTATTTAACAGAATACAGTAATTATAAAGGCTTTATTGAACTGTCATCTGTTAAACAGGCAATGTTAAAGCATAAAGGTTCACTCATCAGTATACATCCACTGTTTGGCCCGGATTCTTATAAAGAAAATAAGTCCATCATTTTCGTCAATGATATTTCATTTGATGGCTCTTTCGAAATTATTAAAAATATATTTAATGGTTATACCATAATCCAGATGAGCGCTTTTGAACATGATTCCATAATAGCAGAATTGCTTGTAAAACCATACATATTATCTTATATTTCAGATCCACAGATTAAGGAAATAACAACAAATTCATATAAAAAATTGGAGAATATGCATAATATAAGAAATTCAGAAAATGAAAAAGTATTTATGGATACCATAATAATGAATGAAAATTCGGAAAATATTATCAATCAAATGGAAAAGAAGTTAGAGGAATTAAAAAACTTAATAAAAGATGGAAGAAGCTGATAGCCGGCTGGCAAGCCTTGAATAGTCAGCTTGAAACAGCATTCTATCCTCAAGCTCAAGTTCATACTCATAGGATGTTTTATCAAGTGAATCATAATAATTCTTCAATTCAACAAAATTCTGGCTTAATGAGGATTCCACAATAAGATCAAGCAATTTCATGTCATACTGGCTATTATGCACACCACGTTCCTTATTTCCTCCAGTTGGATAAGAAATAACAGGGTAATTTCCTCCAAGTTCTATTAAAATCCTTGCCAGGGAATAAAGCCTTGGCGGCCTGTAAAGCCCTTTTTTCCATAACTTTTCAACAAGCGTATTTCTCTGTATATTCATGGGATTAATAGAAATATCAGAAGAATATGGAGAAACTATTTCCACAGATTTAATTATGTCATCAATTGCCTTTTTTTCTGATATAAATGGTGGTTTAAAAAGCAGGTATGTTCGCAACTCTATCTTTTCATGCTTCAGTATATCTGCAGCAGCCATAAATTTCTTTAAGGAGCTGCCCTTATTCACAGAATATTTCATTATATAGTCATCAGCGCTTTCCAGGCCAATGGCTATTCTCAGATCTATATTATTTTCTTTAAAAGGAGCAAGAATATCGTGTTTTATGTATTCTGTCCTTGATTCTACAAGCAGCTTGTCTACTTTATCTTTTATTCTTTCTATAAAATAGTCCCTTACTGCTGGATGCACTTCGTTGGGGTCGAGAAAACTTCCGGAGGTGAATATTTTTAAAACCCGGCTATCCCCAATGGAATCTGCTAAAAGGTCTATCTGCTTCATCAGGTTCTCATCAACAATTTCAGGCGATATATCATTAAAATAGCCACACATTGAACAGGCACTGTATCTATACCATGCACATCCAGTTGTACGGAAGATGCATACTATAGTTTTCTCTGGATAGCCACGCAATCTGTCCAGTTCTTTCCATATAGAAACTGGTTTATCTGGATCATTCTTTTTAACGCTATCTGGCATCAGGCTTTTTATATATGCAGCATATTTATGAGTATCCATGCTATATTGTAGTAATTTAGTATATATTATAATTGCCATATTTTGCAGGCCAAAGTAAAAAATTATATATCATCTTTAAATGAACCTTAATGGGCTCGTAGTCTAGTGGTATGATGTCTCCCTGACACGGAGAAGGTCACCGGTCCGAGTCCGGTCGGGCCCATTTAGAAATGTAAGCAAATCCTATTTTAAAAGATAGGCAGGGAGTCGATTATTTAATTAAATGTACATAAAAGAGTAATTTATTCCTTCTCTCACAAAACAAGTTCTTTCCAGAGGAGGATAGCCATCTATTGTCAATCTTATGAAACAGGGCATTTAAGTGAATGCCATAAAATAATGACCATCCTCTGACACTTTGAATTTATTTGCTGGTAAGGGACAAAAAACCTCTCATTGTATATTCGGCTTTTTATCGCTAAGGCTTGTACTTTTTTTCCATTATGAAATCGTCCCCGCCAATGTCCTTAACCTTGAATCCATTCTTTTTATAGAACGAGACGGCAACACCATTTTGTTGGTGAACATATAAACTGCATTCTACAATACCTTTTTTCTTCATAATTTTCTCTGCTTCCAACAGCAATGATTTCCCTATCCCTCTATGTGTGTATTCTGGTTTGAGGTAGAAACGTAGTAATTCAGCTTTGTTAGCACTTGTCTTTAATTCGATAAATCCAGTCATTGTTGATTCGGCAAAAGACCCAAGGAAAATTATATCAAGATCCGACTGAGACCTCATTATTTCATTTAACAATTTATCTTTAGAATATTTCTCGATTATCCAGCTCTCTATGAATTCGTTACTGTAAATGTCCCTATATACCCATTTCCACGAGTCTCTGGCAATTCCAATTAGTGCTTCTACATCTTCCGCAGTTAATTTCTTAATCGTTGTGGGCATTTATAGTAATTCGCCTCCAAATAATTATTATGATATCCTGAAATATGTACCTTAAGGATTCCCAGCCTATCTTCTCTCCCATTTCATTGAGACTGTCACCATACTTTGAATATTCCTTATATTTCTCACTGACACCGTAATTCGCCAGGTCCATTATAATACATGATGATCGCATGAATAAAGGTTTTAATTGTGGATCCAGTAAATAACGGGTTCATGAAGCAAACCAGTTCGCTTGGGACAAACGAGTGGAATCATAATATAAAATTTGGAGGGAGTTTATTAGAAAAAGTCTTAAGATAAAATGTCTTGGAATCAAGTTATACCCTTACAAAAATATATCTATCCATCATATGGTATTGCCCTCCCAAATCCCATTAGGACGGCAATTGCTGTAACTAGTACGACTATAAGGATGACGAGGAAAGCCATTCTATCCACTTTTCCGATCGTCGAAGGATGCATATAGGTCCTCTTTTGGTATGCCCTGAAGGCTCTCGTATCTGCAGATATTGCTGTGTCTTTTGCCCCCCTGACAAGAAACACAATAACTGGAACTATGCCATTAACGGCTCCAACAAGCATATAAAATGGTCTGAGGAGACGTGGAGCACCTGAACCTAGACCTCTCATGAATTGAATCTTCACGGACGTATCTATGTACTCAAAGATCCTGGGTACGGTTCTCATGGCAACGACTAGTGAGAAAGTGATCGATATGGGAACACCAACTTTGTTCAATGCCCTGAGCACCTGCGATGGTGTACTTGTCATGACCAACACGAGGCTCATCAGCGAGACGGCAGTAAATCTCATTGATATCTGGAATCCGTATACCAAGCCCTGGACAGTCAAATCAGGTTGGTAACCCATCACCATAAAGTATGAGGGCCATACCCATAAAATCGTGAGTGCGCTACTATGAAAAGCTTCGAACAGGATTACGTATGGTGTGTACGGCGCAAAAGCCCATGTTGTACCAATAATAGTCATCAAGGTCAGGAAGAATCCAATAACAAATTTTCTTTTACCATCTTTCAACGTTAGATATGTCAGCAATATAACTACCGTCATCAAGGCACCTATCCACCAGATTGTGAGTGCCGCTACCGCCATAACGACTATTCCGAGTATTATCTTTACTGCAGGGTTCATCCGATAGTAGAAGGTATGATAGTTCTCAAATCTCGTAACCTTCATAAACCCTACCAGACCGATCGCCTGCAGCATGATAAGAATAGGAAAGGCAGCACCAAAGAAGAAAAGTAACCAGCTTATCACGTTAACAATTAACCAGTTCATTACTCATCACTCCTTAGCAGAAAATCAGATGGGGGAAGCACGGAATATTTCCAGGACTCACGGAAGACTGTTTCAGGTGTTCCGTCCAGCACCTTTTTCCCATTGTCTAATACAACTATACTATCCGCATATTTATATACAAACCGGGAGTCGTGTGTCACAACAATTATGGAATACCCAGCTTCCTTTAGCCTTACCATTTCCCTGCCGAGAACCTCTTTATGGAAATAATCCTGGCCGGACGTTGGTTCGTCAAACATTATGACTCTCACACCAGCCGCTATTGCAGAAGCAATGGCAACCCTTCTTCTCTGTCCCAAACTGAGACTCAGTGGATCGCGATATCGAAAATCTGAGAGGGAAAACATTTCCATAAGATCATCGACGCGATTCTCGTAATTCTTGCTTTTCCGCTTCTTTATGGAATACGCAACCTCTCTTTCGACAGATTTATTTATGAGAGTGAGGTCGAAATTCTGAGGGACAAAAGCAATCTCCCCGCCTCTTTTTATTATATGCTCTCTGCTAATATCCTTGCCGTCAAGTATAATGTTGACTTCAGACTTCATATCTATGTCAAGAAAGCCCATCACGCCTTTAAGAAATGTGGTTTTTCCCGCGCCATTTCGTCCCATGATAGCCAATATATGTCGCTCCTCCAGATTTATGCTGCAATCTACAAGTTCTTTTCCATTGGCTGCATTTATGCGAGCAGCTGCCCTCAAGACAATCCTGGTTGGCTTTGCTCTTACTGGATATGCAGGAATCATGTTTTTTTCTCTGAGCTTTTCACGTATTAAATCGAGATTGTCTGAGTCTATACCATTTTTTTTAGCATAAATGTAATGGATGGGGACTTCAATGCCTATTTCCAACATCTTATCAACGTAATGAATCAAATCGTGGCTTCTTATATCCAGAAATATTTTCCCATTGTCTATAACTATAATTCTATCCACAAATGGAAGGACTCGCTCTACCTTGTGCTCGACTACTATGAGTGTTTTTTCTTCTTTTAGTCGCTTCAGGATCTCGAAGACTTTCTCCGTTCCATCGGGATCGATGTTAGATGTGGGCTCGTCGAGGATAAGCAGTTTTGGTCGCATTGATAGAACCGCAGCTATTGCAACCCTCTGCATTTCTCCTCCTGAAAGCGTGTATGTCTCTCTTTCCTTCAGGGAAGAAATACCTGTAATTTCTATCGCCTCGGCGACTCTCGAAACTATGTCGTCAGATTCTAGGCAGAGATTCTCAGGTCCAAAGGCCACTTCTTCCTCAACTGTATAATTGAGAACCTGTGTCTCTGGATTCTGAAGGACTATACCCACTTCGGTGGAAAGTTTAGCCAACGAAGTCTCTGCAGTATTCTGACCATATACCTCCACAGTTCCTTCGTATTCGCCATGCAAAGCGCGTGGAATTATTCCCGTTATGCAATTAACTAGAGTGGATTTCCCGCCACCGGACCTCCCGGTTATGAGAACCGCTTCACCATCCTCTATTGACAGATGGTCAATCTCTATCGCAGGATCATCACTTCCTATATATGAAAATTTTAATCCCTTTATCTCCAAAGCCTTCATTGGCCGACCGCCTTTACTATCCTCAGGGTAATTAATCCTCCAACAGCTCCTAGAATGATTGCAGCAGGAATAGCCGCCGCAATATCGAAAACAATTGTCTCCCAGTCAACAATACCACCATAAAGGAATGGATCTATGAACCCCTTATAGAAAAGCGGGTCCGGAAAAGCCCACAAAATACCAATTGCCATACCCTCTATCGCAGCAAGATAAACAGCAGGAATACTCGAAAAAAGTCCCACGTTACCCTGGTTTTTATTCACTTCCGTTTTTCCTTTTCGGGCAGATGGTTTTTTCGCAGGAGATCTTACCCCAAAGAGATTCTTTCCTGCAACGGCTATAATGATATCCATCATGAGACCATAAGTCAGCACCTCGTACGTTAAAAACATGGGTTCTCCGCTAAATCCATAACTTATCAGGTCGCCCAGAAGATCGAATATAAACATGGAAACCATGCCAACCCCCACTTTTCTTACAAGTCCTGCCACAATTAAAAGTGCTATAAGCCTTCCAGTGTATGTTACACTGAAAAACGGATTTGCCGGAATTAACTTGCCAAGGAAGGCACCGATATAAAACTCCCAAACCACAGCAAAGGCTGCACCTATACCAATATAAATTAGGTCAACTGTTGTAAATTTTGCCAAGGCGCCAGTCTTTTTTCCCCAGACAAAGACAAATAACAATCCTGCGCCGAAAAACAACAAAACCAGTTCCCACGGAATTTCTGCGGGAGCGTTTACTATTCCCGATATACCATTGAATCCCATTTTTATTCCACTTAATCATTACGTTCATATATATCTATTTTACTATATATATTTTAATATATATATTTTACTATATAGATTTTACGGAATGTTTGTTAACATGGAGGATACATTCGTAAATTATAGGGAAGCTGTTCTAGCGTGCCTCAATACAGTTAGAGAGAGGATTCCCGAGTTGCATGAAACAGATGTTGATGAAATGGAAAGTGATTTCAGAGAATTGCTTACACAGAGTCTTCCTCAATTATACAATAAAGAGATTTCATGCAGAGGCGATGGAAGAATTAGGCTGGGCGAGGCTGTACGGAGACATGGCTGGAAATCGGATGAAGAGGAGATAATACACTATATACCCATTTCCACGAGTCTCTGGCAATTCCAATTAGTGCTTCTACATCTTCCGCAGTTAATTTCTTAATCGTTGTGGGCATTTATAGTAATTCGCCTCCAAATAATTATTATGATATCCTGAAATAGGTTCCTGCATATTTCAATTAATTGATGAACAATTAATCAGTTAAATCGTTTTTATTATTGAGTATATAAGGGCGGAACGTTCCGGCATTGAATCTATTAATATATATTCGCTTTCTGAATGTGCACCATCTCCAACTGCACCCAACCCATCGATCACAGGACAGTAATATGAACAGAAATTCCCATCACTTCCGCCTGCTACAGATGTTTCTTTCAATTCTATTCCAATATTATGCCCGATATTTTTGATCTTTTTAAATAGGGCCTCAGTTTTTTCTGTTCTGACCATGGGTGGCCTCAGGCGTGATTCAATTTCAATCGATGCACCATCATTTACAGGTTTAACAGCAACCAGTTCATTTACGATTTTTTCTCCATCTTCTGGCTTCTTAAACCTGAAGTCCATTATGCCCTCACAGTAATCCGGTATAACGTTTGATCGCGAACCACCATTGATTACATCAAGATTGAGTGATATGCCTCTTTCTTTATTATTCATTTTTTTAATAACTGGTATTATATTGAAAAGTTCATATATTGCATTTATCCCTTTTTCAGGATCAAGGCCTGCATGTGAGGACCTGCCGTGCACTGTAATCTTTATTGTGCCAACACCGCTTCTTTCAGTTTTCAACATTCCATTCAAAGGCGATTCCATGACCAGGGCGTAACTGGATTTTTTTGCCTCATCCTCTATAATTTTTCTTGAAAATTCAGAATCTATTTCCTCATCTGATGTAACTAATAAAACTATTTTTTTTGTTTTTATATTTTCATTAATTATGTGTTTTAGTGCATATACGGCCTCAATTATGCCTGACTTCATGTCAAATATGCCAGGCCCATATGCTTTTCCATTTTCAATTTTAAATGGGCGGTTTTTAATTGTTCCAGAATCAAATACGGTGTCATAATGGCATAAAAGCAAAATCTGTTCTTTGCTATTTTCATTTATAACAAATTTTAAATCTTTTCCATTAGTTTCAGATGGAATTACATTAGCATCAATGCCAAGTTTCTGCTTTGCATAATCAATAAAATAATCAGCAAATATATCAAGCCTTGCTTTATCTGTTGAGGGCGTTTCGAGCTCCACAATTTTTTTTAAATCTTCCAACATATTATTTTTGTCTTCGATAAATTCTGCAGGCATCATATAAGTTCACCGCTTTCCACGGTATATCGCTTCAAATATTCCTCATCAATTTCTACACCTATGCCCTTATTATCATATGGTTTGATCTCACCTTTTTGCATCTTGAATGTATTTTTTACTATGTCATTCTTAAAATATTTGTCATTGGGTGATGTATCTCCTGGATAATTAATATCTGAAAGTGAGGCCATTGCAATATTGAATGCCCTTCCAATGCCTGTTTCAAGCATTCCACCTATCCATACATGGCCATGGTTCTCTTTTACAGTTTCCATTATCTTTAATGAGTTATATATTCCACCAACTCTTCCTTCCTTTATGTTTATTACACTGCAGGCACCTATTTCAAATGCCTTTTTTGCTTTTTCTGGCGATGTTATAGATTCGTCAAGGCATATTGGAGTCGATATTTGGGAAGCCAGTTTAGAATGGTATATAATATCATCATGGTAAAGGGGCTGCTCAAGATATACTAAATTAAAACGGTCTATTTTTTTTATCATTTCAAAATCTTTTTCTGTGTAATCGCTGTTAGCATCTGCACTTAAAACTATATCTGGATAATGGTCTCTTACAGCACTCAATATTTCTGTTTCTTTGCCCTTCATTATCTTTACTTTTATCCTTTTATATCCTCTATCAATGGCTTCCTGGATTTTTCTCAGTGTTATGGAAATATCTTCCATTCCCAAAGATATTCCAACATTTGCATATCCTCTTGTATTGCCCAGATATCTGTAAAGGGGCTTATTTTCCAACTTTGAATAATAATCATAAAGAAGCATTTCCATGGCAGCCTTTGCCATATTATTTCCTTTTAAAAATTTTGTTTTCTCAATGAATTCTTCATGGCCTGGAAGTTGCTTAATCACAGGAACAAGATAATTTTTAATCATGTGGAAAGCAGTATAATTGTCTTCAGGGCCATAAAATGGGTTTTCATCAGTCACACATTCTGAATAGGCAGTTATATCGTTATTTTCCATTTTAAATACATAAACATCCTTATTGACATCTGTTCCAAAACTTGTTGTGAATGGGCTGATCAATGGCATTTTTAATTTATAAAAGAAAAGTTTCATACAACGATAAGAAAATTATATTATTTAGCATTTTGTACATATATATTTTTTATTGCATGAATTCTCATGCAAATGCCTTACAGAAGATCTAGATACCGCGTGGCAGGCAAGGATATTGTTCCTGGAAATGAAAATTAACTGAGGCACTTTTAAATATATTATAAATTTGATTTTTAGAAATGTTATTAATTTCACTTAGAAAACATTATAATGTAAATATTACTAACTTTTTATGGGCATGTTTAATGGGCTTCACAGTTTAAAGGATATATACAGGTCAGGGTATCTTAACATAAAGGACCATGGATTCATAGCAAATAATAGGACATCAGCACTTGTGGGCATGGATGGTACCATAGACTGGGCCTGCTTTCCTAATTTTAATTCCATGCCTGTATTTGATTCTATTCTTGATTCTAGAAGGGGCGGATACTTTATGGCCAAGCCCACGTGTTCATGCCAGGTCAACCAGTTTTATGAAGAATTTACAAATATATTAAAAACTGAATTTATTGAGGATAACAAAACAGTGTTGACATTAACTGATTTTCTTCCAGTAACAAAGTATAGCAACATTAATTTTCCTGAGATACACAGATTTATAGAAGCTCCTTATCGTGACATAGAAATAAAAATTGAAATAAAGCCAGATTTCAATTTTGGAAGAGATAAATATAAGATTAAAAAAACAAGGAATGGATATCTGTTTACATCGAAACAGAACAATCTTGGCGTATCAACAGATATGAAATTATCAAGCAATGGAAATATGGTGTTTAACGATAAGTTATTGCTTGAAAAAGGAAGCTATGAATGGATTGTTATTTTAAATGGGATAAAGAGGATAGGGAATGTAAGGGAATACAGGTCATATGAGAGGCTGGAAGACACATTGGTTTACTGGAAAAAATGGACTGACAAAATTCAATATAGCGGGATGTATTACGATTACGTATTGAGGTCTGCCCTGACATTGAAGGGTTTATTCTACGAACCCACAGGCATGATGGTAGCAGCTCCCACAACAAGCTTACCAGAATCAATAGGAGGGAGCAGAAATTGGGACTATCGCTATACATGGATACGTGATACTACCGATGTAATTGAAAGCCTCTCAATGATTGGCTTAAAGGATGAGGCTTCTAAATTTCTGTATGATATCATGTCTGTTATTCAGGAGGATAATAAATTGGATACTATTTATCCAATTAATGGAAACGGCTTATTGCATGAAGAGGAAATTAATTTTTCTGGTTACCAGGACTCGAAACCTGTAAGAATAGGAAATGGGGCATCAGGCCAGTTGCAGATCGACCAGTATGGTTCAATTATTAATGCTGTGTATAGATTTCAACAGGTAGGTGGGCTGGTAACAACATATCTCTGGGATTTTATAATTGATATACTTGAAAAGCTTAAAGCGCTATGGAGGCTCCCAGATTCAAGCATATGGGAATTCAGGTCAGAACCCCGCCAGTATGTCTATTCCAAATTCATATCATGTACGGCATTTCACAGGGCTATATTGATAGGCAAGAAAATAGGGTATTCAGGGCCATATAGAGAATGGGCACGTACTATGAAGGAAATCAGAAAAGAAATATTTGAGAAAGGATATAATAAAGAAGTGGGAGCATTCACACAGTACTATGGCAGCGACCAGGTGGATGCATCGCTTCTGAGAATGCCATTGCTTGGCTTTATTTCCGCAAACGATCCAAAATTTGTCTCTACAATGGAACTTATAGAAAAAAACCTTAAGAACAGTGATGGATTATTTTTGCGATACCTGGGAGATGATGGGATAAAATCAAAAGATAACGCATTCCTTCTTTTATCCTTCTGGTATATTGAAGATTTGATTGCTATGGGCAGAATCAAGGATGCAAAGAACAATCTGGACAACATATTGAAGAAATCCAATCATTTGCTACTATTTTCTGAGGAGATAAATTATACTGAC
>JAVYST010000019.1:0-5059 GCA_038729085.1 Ferroplasma sp.
TGCTTCATATATAAGGTAGGGCTCAGTGATGATGTTGCCCATGTATCCATAACATCAGTTTCTGCCTTTAATGGCGAACCGCATTTCGGGCATTTCCTTTCCTTTTTATCAAGCCTGGGATCAACTGGCAGTTCATCTTTGCTGGCAAATACTGTTGAGTTGCAGCCAGTGCAGTACCATACAGGAAATGGAACGCCAAAATAACGCTGCCTGGAAATGCACCAGTCCCATTTAAGGCCGTTTACCCAGTTAATATACCTTGTTTTCATATAATCCGGTATCCACTCGATCCTGTTTCCAGCGGCTATAAGTTCATCTTTTATATCCAGATCTTTTATATACCACTGTTTGCTGATTCCTATTTCTATAGGTGTGCCACAGCGTTCATGTGTATTCACAGAATGCTTTATTTTTTCTATTTTAATGACAAAGCCGCCGTTTTTTAACCTTTCAATAATTTCCTTTCTTGCATTATGCACTGTTTCATTTTTAATAATTTTGCCATCATCTATTCTGCTATTCTTCAATATTATTCTTGCCTTTAATCCATATTTTTTCCATAATTCAAGGTCATTCTGGTCTCCAAAGGTACACAGCATCTCGGCGCCTGTGCCAAAATTTTTATCTATTGCAGGATCGGCCATAATATTAACACTGTAATCATATAATGGAACCTTTACAGTTTTTCCAATCATATCTTTATATCGTTCATCATCGGGATTCACAAATACTGCTATGCATGCACCAAGCATTTCCGGCCTTGTTGTTGCTATTTCTATGCCATTAAAGTTGATATAAACAAGATCAGAGGTTATAACAGCATCCTTCATTTCAATCTGCGATATGGCTGTTCTGCATGTTGTGCATGTTACATATGGGGCCTCAGCCCTGTAAGCCCGTTTTTTTTCAGCCAGTTCAATGAACATTTCCTGTGAAATCTTTACTGAAAAATCTGATGATGTATCAATATAATTTTTAAAATCTGCGCTCAATCCAGTATTGTACCATGCTCTGTATAATTCCTCTTCTGATTCATGGCTAACCTCCTGGCATATTTTAATATATTCATCCAGTGGTGTATTTTCTATTGTTACATTCCTCTCCTTTTCCACAAAACGCTCTGTTGGAAGGCCATTGTCATCAAAGCCCCATGGATAATATACATTGAAGCCTTTCATTCTCTTATATCTGGCAATGAAATCCTGCTGTGGATATGAGAATGCATGCCCAACATGCATTTTTCCTGAAACTGTTGGCGGTGGTGTATCTATTGTATAATTCTTTTTTCCTTCCTTAAATTCAAATATATTATTTTTATACCAGTAATCCTTCCATTTTTCTTCCATTGATTTTGTGTCAAGCATATGAAATGTTAATGTTGCCTCTAATTAAATATTTTTTTATTTAAAATTAAAAATGCCTTTAACCATATCAATCAATTCTGCCTTTCCATTTTCTGAATTTCTGGCATCATTGTCAACAATAGTTTTAATAGAATCAAAATTATTGAAGCTTATGGTATCCTCAGGCATATACGATTTTAATGGAATTCCATTTCTTATCTTTTCACCTGAACTGCTGTATGCTTCCTTCCAGTCTCTGCTGTTTTCAAATTCAAGCTTTGAATTGTATGTTGCATATATGGAATTTCCAAGTATTTTTTCTGATCTTTCGCTGTTGAATTTGAGCTTTGAGAATAATTCAGGAAAGCCATTTATTATGCCATGAAGTTCTACAAGGAATGGTATAACCTCATCTTTTATGACCTGAAAATCACGGTGGTATCCAGTGGTTTTATTTATCACAGCTGAATATATTAAATTCATTAGTGAAATTGACCTCGCTGCATAGCCCTGGAATATTTCGAGGAAATCCGGGTTTACCTTATTCGGCATCAATGAACTGCCGGTCACGAAGCCTGATGGAAGTTCAACAATCTTCATCTCATCACCGGAAAATATAATTAAATCCTGGAAAATTCTTGATATATCTATTAAAAATGAGTTTATAATTGACATAATTTTCATGTAATTGTCTGTATACATCATGAATGAAAATAGGGGATTTTTAATATTGTGTGCCATGCCAAGATATGATGCAACATCCTTAAAATTAACATCTGACATAGATCCAAAGCCTGATCCATAACCTAATGGCAGTTCGTTTAATTCTTCAACCATGCCATGTATGCTGTTAAAATTATAAACAAATATATTCTCTATAAAATCAATATATGTCCTGTATGTAACCGGCATTCCCTGCCTGTAATGCGTATAACCAGGCATAACGCCGTTCTCTGTTATTCCTCCAAGCTTTTCTATCGTTTTATATAAAGTATCTTCATATTCAATAAGCAAATCTCTTAAAAAAAGTGCAACATCTGTATGTACCTGTTCATTCCTGGATAAAAACATGCGGACATTTTTTCCACTCCCGCCAGTTTCTTTTATAATTAAATTCTCTATATTTCCATGGACATCTTCAAGATCTGGATTCAATTTTATATCGCTCTGATATAGTTTTAAAAGTGCCTTCAATGTTATAGCAGCATCTTCTTTTTTTATTATGTTTTTCCTGTATATATCCAAGTTATAAGCCATTAGGGAGAGGAGCTCATATTTTATCAAATAGCTATCAACTGCAACATCCTTATTTAACATAATTTTATACGAATCGTTGCCTGATTCAGGAGCTGCGCTTCCAGACCATATTTTCATATATACCATAATAATAATAAAATATAATATTTTACTGTATAATTTTCAGCTTTTCTTTCCTTGCAGAACTCGTATAAACAGTATTATTCTTATAAATATCAATGAATCCCCTTGCAGAAGCCTGGTTAAAATTGCTGTTGTCATAACTTATCTTCTCATAGTTATACACAGAATTTTCGCTGCTTATTGCCTGCATTATTATATTACCTTTGTACAGCTTCAATTTTATATTTCCATTAACATATTTATTCACACTTTCTTCAAAACTGTTTATATGCTCCATAACAGGGTCATACCATAATCCGTTGTATACAAAATTTGACCACTGCATATCCATATAATTCTTCATATCCAGTTCATACTTATTTAATGTCAATGATTCAATCATTCTGTGTGCTTCTAAAATTGCAGTTGCACCGGGCACCTCATAAACCTCATGGCTTTTTATTCCAGTAACCCTGTCTTCCATATGGTTTATCAGGCCTATTCCATTGTTTCCGGCAATTTCATTCATTTTTTCTACCAGAGATTCCATGCTGTATGAAACGCCATCAAGCTTAACCGGTATGCCATTGTAGAATTGGATGTCAATAATATCGCCATTTCCAGTTTCTTCAAGTGGCCTTACCCATTCATAAACATCGTTCTCAAGTGGCTTTTCTATATTTTCTATTGTTGAGCCTTCAGCTGACCTTCCCCATAAATTTTCATCAACCGAATATTTTCCATTCATAGGAATTTTTATTCCATTTGCCTTTGCATATTTTATTTCGTCAGGCCTGTTCATATTCCAGTCCCTTACAGGTGCTATAACGTTAATATTATCATTTAAAGCCTTGATTGTTACCTCAAACCTTACCTGGTCATTGCCCTTTCCAGTGGAACCATGTGCTATTGTGCCACAGCCATATTCCTCTGCCACCTCTACTGCCTTTGATGCCATAAGCGGCCTTGCTATTGCAGTGGAAAGCGGGTATCCCTGATACATTCCATCTGCATATATCTCCTTTTTAATATAATGTTCAGCAAATTCTTTCTTGACATCCATTACAACTGCATCAGAAACGCCCAATGCAAGAGCCTTTTCCTTAATTTCATCAAGATTGCTGTTTCCAATGTTTAACGTCAATGTTACAACTTTTTTGTTCATCTCTTTCTGAATCCATTTTGCCATAACAGATGTATCTAAACCGCCAGAATATAATAGCAATACTTTTTCCATGCCAGATAATTTTTTTTCAATATATGAGTGTTTTTGTATATATTAATCAAATTAGTATTATTAATATTATAATATAACAATTAATGTAAAATATTATATTATAGAATAATATATCATAATATGGAAAGAATAGCCAGGGGAAATGTTGAATCTATGGTCAGAGACTACGTAAAGAATAATCCGGAGTTGATAATATCAATGAAAATGGGTATATTGAACATAAGCAAGCTTTCAAGAAAAATATCAGATGACACGCCCGGGTACAATATAATTTCAATAAGGTCTGCGCTCAATAAGGTATTCAGTGAAAATGTTGTTTTAGATACAGTGCATATTGATAAACTGCTTGGAGAAAGCAAAATCACGCTTCAGGACAAGATAATGGTTATTACTTCTGACAGAAAGCTTGAAGGCATAAATTTTCTTTCTGCTACATATCTTACCGATTCAATTGTTTATATTGTTGATGAAACAAAGAATGGAAAAATTGAAATTCCAAAGAGTGCAACAGTGGAAAGAAATGTGAGTTCAATTCATATATTTTCATCAATGGAAATAGTTAAAACACCGGGTTTTGTCATGAAAATAAATGAAAGGCTGTATGCATTTGAGATAAATGTGCTTCAGTTAATTTCATGCTCAAATGAAACAATAATAATTGTAAAAAGGAGTGATGCCATAAGGGCATATGAAGCCCTTATGAACCAGTAAATTATTATAAAACTTATTCGGTGTTTACTTTTATAACGCTCCATGGGCAGGCTGTAACACATGCCATGCAGAATATGCATTCTGATTCCCTTACTGGGTTTGATTTATCTGTCCTGTACTGGTCCCATTCCGGTGTGCCTTTTTCTACTTTCTTGTCATTTCCAGTTCCGGATGTTCCAGGATTCAGTTTCCATTCAAAAAGGTCAACAGGGCAGACATCCATACATGATCCATCTGCAATGCACCCATCCCAGTCAACGGCCACAATTGTGCCATGTATGCCAAGTTTTGTTGGATATGGTTTTCCATTGTCATCAGTTCTCTGCTTGCCACCAGCCCTTACCTTTAATCCATCTTCCTCTCCTGTGACAGGGTATTCTGCAGTGTCATTCATAAAATTCTCATCTAT
>JAVYST010000019.1:5159-23791 GCA_038729085.1 Ferroplasma sp.
CAAGTTTTGTTGGATATGGTTTTCCATTGTCATCAGTTCTCTGCTTGCCACCAGCCCTTACCTTTAATCCATCTTCCTCTCCTGTGACAGGGTATTCTGCAGTGTCATTCATAAAATTCTCATCTATATGTTTTGGATCAAAATCTACATCTTCTCTCTGTACCATTAAATTCACCTTTAAGCGTAATGCCTTATCTCTTTAAAATATTTTCTCTTTTCTAATAAGTTGCTTTTGAATGCAATATAACGGTGTTTCCTTTTAACAGCTGCTCTCCTGCAAATTTTTTTATTTTTAATTCTTCGCAATTGTTATGAATAACCATTTCCGCTATATAAAAGAAAATTAAGGTGCAATATTTTTAAATTATATTAAACCAGTTGGCATATAAAAATATATAAATCTTTATTCAATAAAGTAATAACTATCTATGGAGAAGAATATTATTGACAGGAAATTACAGGGCGAGTTTGTTTCAAATTTTTTAAGGCAAATTAAATTTTCCAGAAACGACTTTAAGACCATTAATCCCCTTGGAGGTTTTACTTCTCTAATAGATCTTGGAAATTTTGCAATATCTTTTAATAATGATGGTGTTGGGACAAAAGCAATTGTAGCTGAGGAAA
Organism: Ferroplasma sp.; assembly: GCA_038729085.1. Taxonomy (GTDB): domain Archaea; phylum Thermoplasmatota; class Thermoplasmata; order Thermoplasmatales; family Thermoplasmataceae; genus Ferroplasma. Next base: position 5,784 of record JAVYST010000019.1, read on the forward strand.
CAGGCAATTTCAGCAATATTGGTGTGGATTGTGTTGCAATGAATGTAAATGATGCCATAACTGTTGGGGCAGAGCCAATAGCCATGCTTGATTATATCTCATTGAAAAATACAGATATTGAAACATCAAAGCAGCTGGGAACAGGATTTAATGTGGCTGCACAGATTGCAAACATAAATATAGTTGGTGGGGAAACAGCAATTATGCCTGATATGGTAAAATATACAGACATATCAGCATCAGTGCTCGGCATAATACAGAAGGATCAGATAGTGACAGGCGGAAATATAAAGAATGGTGATTCAATATTTGCATTGAAGAGCAGTGGTTTGCATTCAAATGGCTATACCACTGTTAGAAAGATAATAAGTGATTCCGGGCTTTCATATGGAGACAAATTCCCTGGAGACAATAAAACTGTTGCTGATGTACTGCTTGAGCCGACAAGAATATACGTACGTGAAATACTTGACGTCCTCTCTATAATAAAAGTAAAGGGAATGGCAAACATTACTGGTGGCGGCATTAAAAATATAACAAGGATGAAGGATATGAAATATGTTATAGACAACCCATTTGAGCCCGATAATGTTTTTAACAAAATGATTGAACTTGGGAAATTATCATACTCAGAGGCCTTTGAAATATTCAATATGGGCATGGGCTATATTGTAGTCATAGACCCTGCTGATAAAAGAGATTTTCTTAATATAACAAAGAACAGGATAAATACCAGGGAAATTGGCCACGTTGAGGATGGAACTGGAATTTTCATACCAGGGTACTCTGTTGAAATGCACGGCTATTATTAATTTTTTTAGTTTTAAAAATTACAATTAGCTTAAATTTTTATTTACATTAAAGAGTATTATGAAAGTAGCATGTGTTGTAGATGATGAGAATATGTTGAGCCCCCTGGAATATGGAAATTCAATATTCCTTATAGACGATGAAACAAATAAAATAGAAGAGTACGAAAATCCCGGTTTTGGAAGAACTCATGGTGGCAGAGAAGTTGCCATGGCAGGCATTCTTTCACTTAAGCCTGATATATTCATAGTAACAGAGAATTCATTATGCCCCGGCTCCTATGGAATGTCACTTGGAAAGGTTAAATATGCAGTTACAGTAGAAAAGCCATTTTCTGAAGTGATGAAGGAATTGAAAGAACTGGAAAGCAAGGCAGTTGAAGAGTTAGAGCCTGTAATTTACAGGGAACATTAAAATATAAAATTATTTTAAAATAATTTATTTTTAATTATCTTGCCTTATTTGCCAGTTTCTTTTTGTTTATATTTCTTGAATGCTCTCACTTCCAGCCCTATATCCATTAAAACAATAAGGCCGAGCAGGAGGTCTATCGCTGATATTCCAAGGTCATGCACTGTAAATAATGTATTTCCAAGGGAGGTATACTCAGAAGCATCACTGTTAATGATATCATTCATGGCATAAACATAACCGATCTGTTTTATATTGATATATGTGGCATTAGTTTCCAGTGTGAAGTTCTTTCCCTGGAACGTATATGATATATTGGTATAGGGAATAACATATGTTCCAGTTCCATTCATTAATAATGTATATGATGTATTATATCCTTCCCCAGGTGCCAGTGTAATATTACCTGCAGAATAATTTCCTGATACAACTTTCATTGCATTTGAAGATGTATAATGATTTACAAAGGCAGACTGCGATATGCTCAGGTTTGTAATGGTATAATTGTCATTGTTTATAAATTTCATATTTACTTTTACAGTATCTGTTCCGGCCTGCACATAGGTTGTTGAATAGGAAGCATTTGCTGGAAATACTTCATTGAATGTCGCACTGACTTTTGATGGTGAGAAATCAGAAACATTTGTGTTGTGTGAACCCGTAGTATTGAATGGGCTTGCACCGTATAATTGTTCATTATTAGAGCTCATGTCAAATACATAGCTGTGAATATCTGCAAAATTACCGGTTTTATTGTTATAGCCAATGCCTGCAAAGGAGAAATCAGATGATTTTTCAAATGTTATATTAGAATTATAATTCATCAACTTTGCCAATGTATATGTATGGGCATCAGAAGAGGAATGGAAATATGATTTGTATTCAAATAAGCCAGATGTAAACTGTACATAACCTGAAGGAATTGAAATAGAACTATCCAGGCTTTTTACAGTATTTGAATTTACATAACCTGAAATCATAAGGCAATTATTCAGGTTATATGATGTTGCTGTGTTGCTGAACATATCAGATATGCTGCCATTATAATCAGATCCAAATTCTTTCATAAAACCTTTTTTTAATAGAGAGTTGCTGGCATCGGATGAGTATATATAAACTGAAACGGTTTTGTTTTCATACGGAATATTGTTTATATGAAGAATAAGTGATGATGATATTCCCATGCCGCTGCTTATGGAATGTGCAAGGCTGGATGCCTGACTGCTGTTTCCTGAACCGGAATATGCAAGCAATATGGCATTGGTCGGCATTAAACCGCCAGCTCCATGGAGATTCACGTTGAATATCTTTTGAAGTGTTGCTGACATGTTATTATTCATGGCAAAGGCTCCAAAGATAAGATTTGCACTGCTCCATAACGAATTTTTATGGTTATTTTCCATTGCAAATACGTTATATAAATTGCCATTCGGCGTTATCAGGCTCAAAGCCCCCTCATTGCAGCTGAGATTAAAGTTGCCAGTTTTGTTTCCCTGTATGAAAGCATTATTCGTATTTATTTTCATGCTGCCGTCTGAAATTTCTACCATTGAAAGCTGGTTATCAGCAACTGCAGGAGCCGAAGTTCCTGGAATTGTTGCAGCAATACTTCCTGTATTGCCTGTTACTGTTCCTGAGAAGCTCATTGCAATAAATAAGAATAATATGAAAATTATTGCTGCTACAGCAGTTTTTCTTTTAAGTTTTTTCTTCAGTGATTTACCAATAATTGAACCTGTTATTATTGCTGAAATTATAAATATCAGATAATTTTCAAACATATGAATGCCAATTGTTGAAATCAGTGGAGTGAAAGATGAGGTGCCGGTTACATTGCCGGACGAAATTATTCCCTCAAGTATAGGTATGATACCATTTATAACAGGTTCTCCTATTAACGTTGCAATGTTTGTTCCATATGGAATAAATAACAGTGATGAGCTTATGAATCCAAGTTTATTATCCAATGTAGCCGCAATTCCAGAAGTATCCAACAGTGATATGCCAAACATTGAAAGAAGAGTGAATGTTAATACTATGCCTGTAAGCCAGTACAGGAGTGTAGCCGAACTCCAGGCCCTGAATCCCTTCCTTGCAGAAATTCCAACAACAACACCAATAAGTACCCATGCAATCAGTATATCTATATGGTTGAATGGTGAACCTGCAATAAGATAAATAATGCCAAGAATAAGAGTTAAATGGGGGCCAAAATATGGGCCAAACCAGTTTAAAAGTGGTGTATAGCTCAACGACATCACAGTATATGCTGAGAAAGAAATTGTTATGGAGCCCAAAATCAGGGCAGTAAGTTTACCCATAATTAGGTAATATTTACTTTTATATAAATATTCACTTATTAATTACTTTATAAAAGTACATGGTATAAGATTTCTGTATTTTTCTTTGATCGTATGTAATATCTTATCCTGGAATGAATTATCCGTTCAAAAACTTATTATCCATCTTCAGTGCATTATTTTCATTTACTGAATATAATATAATTATCTGTTAACAGAAACAGTGTTTTCGAAATAAGCCATTATAATGGTACCGAGCTCGATCTTTTCCCAGAAAATATAAAAGCTTAATTCAAAAGGCATTTATTGCAATGCAGATCAATTCTGTATGCCTTTTAATAAAAAATTATTTTTTATCGAATTTTTCCAGTGCATCAAGCAAATTATTCATTTCCATTAGCGCCTGTGATCCGTACATAAGAACAGTAACATGGCCTGTTTCTAACAATTCTTTTCTTGTTGCCCCGGCTTTTATGGCTGCATTTACATGATAAGAAATAGACCACTCGCATCAGGCTGCAATGCCCAATTCCAGTGCTACAAGTTCCTTATCCTTTGTCTTCAATGCCCCAGGAGACATTGTATTCTGCATAAATCCCATGAATGCAGCCATCTATTCTCTGTTATCACTGGAAACTTCCTGCATTATCCTGTTAACTTCTTTCATTTTAATTTCTGGATCCATTCAATTCACTTCCTGGAATTTTAAATACCATGTTTTATACCATTCTTTTTCTCTTGCAAGTGCCGCTTCAAGTGTGCCCGGTGCAGAAACTATTCCATGTTCTCCAGGCTTCCAGTTAACAGGTGCTGCAAGCTTGAGGTTCCAGTTCATCTGCAATGCCTTAACTGTACGTATTATTTCATCTACATTTCTTCCAGTTTCTGCTGGATAGTAAATCATGAGCCTTACCGTCTGTTCCGGATCAATTATAAATACGCCTTGGCAGTTGAACCTATCTTTTCATCAAGAAGGTTGTACTCTCTTGCAACATCTTTGTTTATATCTGCTATAACCGGAAATGGAACTTCAATTCCAAATTTATCCTTTATATCCTTTAACCATTCAATATGGCTGAAAGGGCTGTCAACACTCAATACGAGCAATTCTACATTAAGATCCTTAAATTCTTTATTACTCCTTGCAAATTCCATGAATTCTGTTGTGCAAACAGGTGTGAAATTACCTGGATGTGAAAACAATACAATCCATTTTCCCTTATACTTGCTCATAGAAACTGGCCCTTTTGTGCTGTTTACCATAAAATCTGGTGCTTTCTGCTTAAATACACTCCCATTATATCTTTCTCATATCATGAATATAAAATAAAATAATACCATTTTTAAACATGCGGATTTTGCACCCTTATTCCTGTGCAGCCATTTCTGCTTATATCCAAAACATAAATAAATCCAAAATTTTGAGTTTCAGTTTTCAATTTAATGGTAATGGCATTAGGTTCTGGCTTTCCATGTTTTATGATATTAATAACATTATTACTTTTTTTGTTTGGTGCAAATACACTAAATTTTCATTTTCAATTAATATATGCCAACACATGCGAATAGAAGATTACACAAGAATATCATGCGGAGGGGCCCATTCAATTTTCTGATCAGCAATTTAAAATCTATTAAAATTGATAATAACGCCGGTGAAAGTGTTAAGCTTGTGCTTATGGCCGATAAATTTCCATACGATGAGAATACATTTGTAAGTATATTGAACTATTGCAGGTTAAATCCTGTTTCAGTTGAAAACAAAGGCGGTAAGATCAATCTAATTTTTCAGGTATGAATAATTAATAAAAGTATCAGAAAATAGGGGATATAAAATCCTGATTCATCAGGCCAAATATTTATAAAAGGTCAAACATGTTATATGTATTAAAGGCATAAATAAGATTGCTACAATTATATAAAATTAAATTAAATAAATTTGTGTTAATTTAATCGTTAATATAATTTCTCCACAATACTTTGGAAATACTATGTTTAAAGGCATATTAGATACAATTTTGATATTTATATAATTTTATCGATGGTAAATGGCTTATTTTATTCTTATAAGGCTATATTTTACATGCTGTATATGCTATCACAATGTTTATATTTTAGATAGTAATGTCATTGATACCAATAAATGAATGCACCTATTAACTAATAATTGATAGGGAAGGGCGAGGTTATTTTTAACCTGTGATACCAGATAATTAAGAGATATAGATTGTGTATCTTACAAACTGCTTGGGGAATGGTTTTGGTTTGAGAACTGATGAAGGACGTGCCAAGCTGCGATATGCCTTGGGGAGGTGCATGGAGCCATTGATCCAAGGATTTCCGAATGGGACTTCCCGTTTTACACTCCGAAAGGAGAAGGAACCCCGGGAATTGAAACATCTTAGTACCGGGAGGAAAAGAAATCAATAGAGATACCGTGATTAAAGGCGATCGAAAGCGGTAGAGGGCAAACCGAATCTTTCCTGTAAAGGAATAGAAATGTGGAGTACGGATCCTTTTCAATATCTACTTTAAGAATTCTAAAAAGCTGGAAAGCTTTACCAGAGAGGGTGATAGTCCCCTGGAAGCAATTAAAGAGGTTACGAGAGAGGATATCCAGAGTACCATGCGTCATTATTCGCGTGGGAATATAGGTGGCATGAACATCTAACCCTAAATATTACTCAAGTCCGATAGCAAAGAAGTACCGTGAGGGAAAACTGAAAAGCAACCCGGAAGGGCTGTAAAAAGAGCCTGAAACCAAGCAGTAAAAACTTTATAGGGCATTAAAGGAATGATCTCGAAAGAGTGACCGGTGTTCTATTGTCCGTGTTGAAGAACGGGCCAGGGAGTTGCGATGGCTGGCAAGGCTAATTCTAAAAGAAGAAGCCGTAGCGAAAGCGATTACTCGCACCGCAAGGGAGGAGTAACGTAATAAATGCGTTTAGTCAGCTGTGGCAGACCCGAAGCCACTCGATCTATACCTGAGCAGGTTGAAGTTTAGCGAAAGCTAGATGGAGGACCGAACCAGTTCTGATGTGCAAATCGTTTGGATGACTTGGGTATAGGGGTTAAAGGCTAATCTAGAGTGGCAATAGCGGGTTCCCCCCAATACTACCCGCAGGTAGACCTTGGTGGAGATGTCTGGTGAGGTAGAGCGACCGATTGGGTGGCAAGCAGTAGAAATACTGCACCACCTTGTCAAACTCCGAACTTGCTAGAATCGTAGATACCAGGTGCTAGGGCGTAGGGATAAGCTTTACGCCCGTGACGGAAACAACCGAGACTAATGTTAAGGTCTCTAAAATTGGCTAAGTGCGATTTAAAGAGGTTAATGACCAAAGACAGTGTGGAGGTTAGCTTAGAAGCAGCTATCCTTTAAAGAGTGCGTAACAGCTCACTCACCGAGGTTATTTGCCTCCAAGATGGAAGAGGCTAAAGCCAGTTACCGATACATTAGACCACCGAAAGGTGATGTGGTAGGGGGGCGTGCTATATGGATAGAAGTTTCTTCGAGAGGAGGGATGGACCGTATAGTATCGTGGATCCTGGTAAAAGTAGCAGAATAGAGTGGTGAAAATCCACTCCGCCGAAAGGGCAAAGGTTCCTTGGCAATGTTCGTCAGCCGAGGGTTAGCCGATCCTAAGGTCACCCCTAACAGGAAGTGATCGAATGGGAAGCTTGTTAATATTCAAGCGCCTCAGGTGTTTTGCCATATATGTAAGCTTTGGGATAAGGATTGTATGCTTGTCTACGTATGGATATCTATGTGTAGATGGAGAGTTGTAATGACGAGAAATTTACGAAATGATATTCGTTCCCGTATGGGAATTTTCTTGAGTCCCGGAGTCTATGAAAAACATATATGGGTCAAGCCTGAGTTCGTACCAAGAACCGACACAGGTGCCCCTAGATGAACAGTCTAAGGCGTTTGGGAATAATGGATGTGAGGGAACTCGGCCAAATAGTCCCGTATCTTAGGTAGAAGGGATGCCTATCCAGAAATAGGATAGGTCGCAGTGGCAAGGGGACCCCGACTGTTTACCAAAAACACAGATCGCTGCTAGTCCGTAAGAATTTGTATAGCGGTCGAAACCTGCCCAGTGTTGGTACCTGAAAGCTCCGTACAAGGAGAAGAAGGGCCAATAAACGGCGGGGGTAACTATGACCCTCTCAAGGTAGCGTAATACCTAGCCGCTTAATTGGCGGCTCGCATGAAGGTTCAACGAGAGTCCCACTGTCCCCACATTCAGCCCCGTGAAATTAATGTACTGGTGCACAATCCAGTCTCTCCCACATGAAAGCGAAGTCCCCGTGGAGCTTTACTGCAGCCTGTGGCTGTGACGCGACTCTCAATGCGTAGGGTAGGAAGGAGTCTTAGAAGTTTCGGTTGTGGCCGGAATGGAGACGACGATGAAACACTTCCCTTTGAAAGTTGCGTCACTAACCTGAAAAAAGGGACAACTATTGGTAGGCAGTTTGGGTGGGGCGCCACGCCTCTAACAAGATAACAGAGGCCTCCAAAGATTAGCTCAGGAGGGTCAGAAATCCTCCGTAGAGTATAAAGGCAAAAGCTAGCTTGACTGTGTTCCAGCCAATAGGGAACGCAGATGCGAAAGCAGGGCTTAGCGAACCACCTTGTCCCCTCTTTATGAGGGCAGGTGATAAGAGAGAAGTTACCCCAGGGATAACTGAGTTGTCCTCGGTAAGAGTACACATCGACCCGAGGGTTTGCTACTTCGATGTCGTCTGTTCCTATCCTGGTGCTGCATAAGACACCAAGGGTGGGGCTGTTCGCCCATTAAAAGGGATCCTGAGATGGGTTCACTACGTCGCGAGACAGTAGGGTTGCTTCTCTGTGGGAGTGTTCAATGTCTGAAGGGAAGGAGCCTTTAGTACGAGAGGAACGGGGGTTCGTGACCTCTAGTTTATCGGTTGTCCGACAGGGCAGTTGCCGAGTAGCCACGTCATACGCGAATAAAAGCTGAAAGCATCTAAGCTTGAAGTCGTCCCTGAAAATAGACATTGTCTGAGATCACTCTTAAAAGAAGAGTTTGATAGAGTCGGGATATAAGTATCAAGCAATTGCGAGGTATTAAGTCCACGACTACTAATAGATCGAAATTATACAATCTTAAGAATTAATTATCTGGTATGCCTATTCATTGGTAATATTTTATTTTTAATTTTCATTTACTATTTTACATTTCACATTTTATTCAGATTTCATACATTTATAACAGGCCATTAATTTATACGGTTTTTTATTTATTTCAAAGCGCAGTAAATAGAACATGGCATGAACAAGAAAGCATAAATAATTTTATAGGATAATTAAAATATACATATCCATGCTTCAGGAACCATAGAATTAAAAGTGCATACAATCTGATATGGATAAATTGCCATTGAAAAATAACAAAGTTATTATTGAATACAATAAAAAATTAGAATTATAAAATTATTTTTTTGCTTCATAGCTATAATTGTTATACTTTGTTCTGTACCATACTGAAGTCATAATTATGGTAACTATAACAAAGAAGCCTGTCATTGAGACTGAATATGAACTTGGGTCATATCCAGTGTATGTTCCTGATGTCAGGGCAGCAGTAATAATAGTAATTCCTACCATTATTATTATGAATGCTTTGACACCTGCTTCACTTTTGCGTTCAGGTTCTCCAGTTTCCCTCTTAACTTCAGTATTTTTTATTTCATCAGTTTTCATTTATTTCACCTTATGATATATTACATATGCTGTTAATAGCAGGAATATCATTACCACAACAAAGAATTCAAGGCTGCTCACTGCCATCTGCAGGTCACCGCTTAATATATGCCCTGAAGCGCAGCCATCTGCCATCCTTGCACCCAAAAGCATAAGGTATGCTCCTGTAAATGCTCCTCCTGCTCTTTTTATCTGGCTGTTTCCAAACCTTGCTTTCCATGATGGTGGAATAACACTGTTGAAAGATTGGAACCTTCTTGTGAAGAATATTGATGCTAAAAATGCCCCAAATAAAGTTCCAATATCACTGAATGGTTCCCACCCAACTGTGTTCACAACCAGCGTGCTGTATTTCCATGTGCCTGCTGGAAGCCATAGTTTTGCAACAATCCATGAATATGTTGTTGATTCTCCAAATATCTGGTGAAGAAACATTTCCAGTACTACAGTTAATCCTATTATAATTCCAACAGACATCATAACAACACCGAAAAGTTTTGATGAAACAGTCCAGTGGTAATTAACCTTTTCAGGAAGATTATTTTTGCCCATGGGCATGGATGTGCCTTCTAGAAGCATTCCTGCTGTTTCAACATAATGCTCCTGTTCTACTGTAGAAAGCTCCTTGCCCTTATGCAGCGATGTATATGCACAGCTCTTGCCGCCCTTATAACGTGGAAGTGTGTATGCAATGCCAAACATGACTATAGCCCAGACAATTGCTAGCCCAAAACCAATATCTAAATTGGTATCAACTTTCCCGCCAAAATATATCTGGCCAAAGTTAAGGTATGTTACTAACCAATGGCCGAAAGCTGTCTGGTATATCAATGTCCATGAAGCTGCACCAAGCAATCCTCCAAGCAATGCATATATTGCATCCCTTCTTCCTTCTCCAAGTGCCATCCATACTGTGCCAGGGACATAACCCGATATTGCTATTCCAGTTCCAAATATTGCACCACCAAGTGCAACGCCAACTACATAATCAGGCTTGATTCCCCAGTGGAATCCAACGCCAAGTGCGGCAAGGCCATATAAGGCCAGAGCACCTGCACCTATAGCTATTGCTATGCATCCAACAAATAAACGGTCTGTCCATCTACCTAATCTTAAAAGTACTTCGGGATTTGATATCCCCCAGGCTTCTGCTAATCCTCCTATGATCATGCCGATAAATAAGCCAATCCATATATACGCTGTTGTTGTAATCATTTAATCACGGTAAATAATTGTGTTTAAGTATTTACATCAACTACCTTACATATTAGGTATTATATATAAACATTATAATTTATGTATATGTATAAATTAAAATTGGGCAATCCTACTGCACATGGTCAGGAACTGCCAAAGCTTAATATCAAATTGCCATTTGAGAATATGGCAAATGATGATCTTTATATCATTGATACATCTGCAATACTTTCAGGAAAATTAAACATAACAGAAGAAAATTATATATTTCCCGATTCAGTTTTATCTGAAATAAAGAAAGGCAATTTTGCAGCCATTTTTGATTACATAACTGTAAAGTCCATGAAACCATCTCCAAAATATATTGAAATTGCAAGGGCACAGGCTTCCAGGACCGGTGACTTAAACGTTTTAAGCGAAACGGATATTGATGTTATAGCACTTGCAATAGAATTAAATGGAACAATAATAACCGATGACTATGCAATACAGAATGTTGCGAAATCAGCGGGAATTAAATACAGTGGAAGTGGAATAGACCAAATAAAAAAGGAAATTAAATGGAAATACCGGTGCACAGGCTGCCACAAAGTTTTCAATGAATATATTGAAATATGCCCGATATGTGGCCATGAGGTAAAGCGCTTTTCAAAAAGATAATTCTATTTTTTATGCAATTCAAGGTCTATCCTATCCAGAAGGTCCCTGATATTTTCTTTATACTGCGTGAAGATACCATATAATTTTTCCATCATGGGCATCCATTCTATAAGATTATCTGGTGGCTCCAGCACTATGCTGTAATGTGATTTAACCTTCTTAACTATAGAATTTTCAGGGCCATAGACCACTTTAAACCTATTATAAACATCCTTATAGAACGGAAAAGCTTCATACACTGAAGGCTGTATTAAAAACAAATGCTCAAAATATTTCCTTGCTATTTCAATATGGGCATACATACTGCCTGTCCCTTTGGTGTAATCAAACAACCTTAAATGAATTTCCCATGGAAACTGCAACTGTTTAGACATGCTGTATTTTTCACCCTTGTATATGCTTGGAGTTGCATCGTGAAATCCATTTTCAATTAAGTTTATGGCAATTTTATCTGTATATTTTTCTGGATATATCATGAAAAACAATTTTTCATCATTTATTCTATCACGTTCAATATCAATAATTTTTCCGTTTTCCAGTTCAATTCTCTTAGGAAATTTGATAGTTACATTGCTCATATTCATTATCTGATATATATTGGTGGTAAATTATTTTTTCTCAATTTATCTAGCAAACTGTATAATTGATTTTCGTACATATTGTTGTTTTGTTATCTATGTTTTATCATAGAAATTTTCATATTTCAAATATGTATACTCCAATTGAACTGTACATTAATAGAAATGCCAGTTCCTCTATTATTCTGTGTATTATAAATGCCTGAATACATAATTTTAATTTTTATATAGTATTTCTCCGTTCAGAACTGTATACTTTACATTTAAATCATCGTCAATTATGCACAGATCGCCTCTTTTTCCCTGTGATATACTGCCCAAACCTGTGTCGCCAAGTACCCTCGATTGAACATAGCCAAGAGATTGAATTATTTTTTCAATAGGCAATCCGAGGCTCACAATATTTTTTAATGCCTTATCCAGTGTAAGGATGCTTCCGGCTATTGTGTCTGAACCATCTATCATTGCAACTCCATTATTTATATTAATTTTAAGGCCCCCCAGTTCACCTATTTTTGTATCTGTTCCACCAATAGAAAGTGAATCTGTAATTAAAGCAATATTGTGCAGCCCTTTCATTTTTACCATTATTCCAATTGCAGCTGGAGAAACATGATGCATATCAGCTATCAATTCCAATATGACATTTTCTGACAATAAGCCTGCACCTACCATCCCAGGATTTCTATGATTTAGAGGGGTCATCGCATTATAAAAATGTGTCATCAGTTTAACTCCACTGCCGAATGCCATATTTGCATCCATGAAACTGGCATTAGAATGTCCTGCAGAGACGGTTATGCCATTGCGCTGAAATATGTTAACGGCTTCTGAAAAACGTTTCAGTTCTGGGGCTATATCAATAATTTTCAAAACATCGCTGTATTGCGATGCCAGATAACTTATTTCATCGATATTTATCTCTCTTATGTATTCAGGATTATGGGCTCCTTTTTTTTCCATGCTTATATACGGCCCTTCAAGCCTTGCACCAAGTATTCTTGCTTCGCCGTTATTGCTTCCCATGGCTGCCCTTATTTTCTGTAAAAATTTTTCAATGTTTTCAATGGATGAAGAAACGCCGGTCGGAATAAATGATGTAACGCCATTTTGAAGTAGTTTTTTTGCCCATTTGTGTATGTCAGATTCTGTAGAATCCATACTGTCTATTCCGTAATAACCATGTGTATGTATATCAACAAAACCAGGTAAAACTGTCAGTTGAGATGCATCTAATTCTTTATATCCGGTATTATTTTCATCAATAATTCCATCAATCATGCCATTTTTTATACTTATATACTTATTTTCTACCATTCCAAAAGGCGTGATAAGTTTACTAAATTTTACCATTAAATTTCCTGGCATATGCTGTCATGTTTTCTAATTTAATAATATTTTGCAATAGTATATTATGTATGCTAATATAATAAAAATTCAGTTTATGTTCAATTATAATTCAATAAGTTATACATCTTTTCTGGTTACAGTAATATTATTCTGCACAGATATAAAATAATTAATTACGAATTATTTACATGGTGCCACTATTGCTTCATTAAAAGCAATAAAAAACCTTTATAACAAAAATAAAGGGAATCCTGCTCCAGAAATTAAATTGATGAAATATGCAGTAGGGGAAAACTTTGTGTGAAGATATACCAAATTTACTTTATTTTCATGAAAAAATATCTAATTTTAAAAATCTGAGAAATAAAGCTGAAGTTAGTTAAAAGATTAAAGATAGAAATGCTAATATATTGCATAGAATTGATATCTAATGGAAACAAAGAATACAAATAACACATTTCCATATATTGATAGGTCAAAAGTAAAATCACTTTTTACATTAATTGCAATTTCTGGTGCGCTTGGCGGTTTTTCAGCGGGTTATGATACCGGAATTATCGGAGATGCGTTAAATGTTATTTCAATACATTTAACAGTTTCGGAAATAGGATTGAGTGCATCAGGATTGCTTCTTGGGGCATTATTCAGTTCAATGATTGCAGGCCAATTATCTGATAAATTTGGAAGGAAATGGATCTTGGTTCTCGATGCAGTGATTTTTACAGTCATGCCATTATTTTTAGCATTTTTAACCTTCAATTTTATAACACTTATAGCATGGAGGATAATAGAAGGATTCGCCTTAGGAATGGATAATGTAATTGCAGGAATCTTTATAGGCGAAATGGTGCCTACTAACAAAAGAAATAGCTATATATCAACTCAGCAATTAATGACTGTAATAGCTTCGTTTCTATCATTTTGGATAGGCTATGGTTTAACATCCTCCAATAACTGGCGGTTAATGTTTGCCCTTGGTGCAATACCGGCAGCAATAATATTGGTTTTAAGGATAAAAATCCCAGAAAGCCCAAGATGGTTAATGTCCAGCAACAGGGATGAGGCAGCAAAGAGAACTCTTAAAACGTTCTTTAAGGTGGATGTTATCGATGCTGAATTTAACAGCATTGCAAATTCTATAAAAAAACAGGTTTCCAATGGGGTTACATGGAAAGACGTATTTTCACCTAAGTTCAGAAGATATGCACTTATTGCAATTATTATTGGCCTTTTTATGCAGTTTAGTGGAATTAATGTCTTTATATTCTATTCCCCTGAAATTTTTGTGCATCTTGGGTATACCAAAGTATCCGCTGCATTTACCAGTGGATGGTCCACAGCTGTTGCTGAACTGTGGCCGGTATTTCTTGCACAGTTTTTCTTAATAAATAGAATGGGAACAAAATCCGCTTTCCTTATGGGTGCAGCCGGAATGGCTATATCTACTATAATAGGCTCTATTTTCCTTCTCACATTGCATGGTATTGCCCTTGGCACATCTACTATAATACTTATCTTTGTGTTTATGTTCTTTTTCGAAGCTGGTTATGGTGTCGCATTATGGGCATTCAGCCCGGAAATATTTCCAACTGCAATTAGGGGGCGTGGAACAACCTTATTTATGACTGCAGATTCCCTTGCTGGCTTCCTTGTTACTGCTACATTTCCCTCGCTTTTAGATAGAATAGGCCTTGGATATACAATGGATATATATGGTATAATTACATTGATTGCATTCTTTTTCATACTGAGATATGTGCCTAAAAGAAAAAATAAACCACTCATGGAGGGTTTGCAATCAATTGAAGATGAATAATTGTTAAAAGCTATCAATATAAAATTTTTATAATACTTATTGCTATGATAGTATATACAATATCAGTGAGGTTTTATTCAGTATCTATGACAGGGAACTTTTTTATCAATTTTAATATATGAATGTTAATGGGTAAGGCAATGGAAAAAGCATCTTTAAATTGCTGATAGAAATTAAATTTTCCTCTTCATTATTTTGAACGTCCTGAAAATTTTAAAACCAAACCGCTGATAGATGTGAGAAGCCCTTTCAGATGTCCACAGAAAATAAGCATGCCTGATTCCATTAGACTTCATGTTAGTAAGGGTTTTTGCCAGCAGCATTGCTCCAATCCCTTTAGACCTCGCCTCTTCCGTTACTTCAAAACATCCGAAGCGCTCTCCAGGAGCAAAATTCATCTTTCCCTCACCTGCTGAATACATCGAGTAGCCAGCTATATTGCTATTTATTTTAGCAACTGTAATCTGTTTAATATCTCCAAAGTTTATAGTATCATATGCCCTTTTGTAACAGTCTGCTGGAAAGTTGTTCTCTATTAGCGATAGAAGTTCACTGGCATCTTCCTTTTTCAAATTCTCAATATTTATGTTATTATACACATCATTCCTGTAGGATTGGCTTCCAATCTCAGCCTCCATAACAAAAGCTATTTCTTCAACTTCAAAGCCTATCTTCCCTAGCTGTTTGAAAAGACCGGGATAAGCGTTTGCATCCACCCCGGGAAAATAATAGCCAGGAGAAAAATTCGAGTAGTAAACCCTCTCTATTCCGATATCTCTCAGTAATTCTATCTGTGCCATTAAAAGGTCTTTAAATTTATCGCTATCAGAATATGCTGCAGCAAAGATCCACGCATTCTTTTCATTTACCGGAGAATACAGAAATTTTTCTCTCTGAACACACGCTAGTGAAAATGCACCAGTGTTAAACAATAAATCAACAGGCTTAAGATAAGGATTTTCAAAAAATTTTCTGTCAAGTTCTTCTAAATTGGTGGGGTCTATTACAAAATAGCCATTCCACATTTTCAATATATGTTCTTTATCATCACGCCCAATCATCATATCTCTTAACAATTTCTATATTAAATTTATATTTAGCTTTACTTCCTCACTATATTTATAGGTTATCCTAAATTTTAAATGCCCATAAAAAATAAAATACTTATAAATGTGTACGTATTGATTATTAATGCTTGAAAATAAAAAGATAGAGTCAATTATGAATCAATACCATAATAATATGGGAATTGGAATCTATAAAGATTTTGAAATGATATATGAATTAAACCCAGATTTAAAATTTCTTTCTGCAAGCATTATCAAAATATTCATACTTGCATATATCCTGGAAAAGAAGATAAGTGTTAAGAGTGTTGATTTAAGTAGGGCCAAAATAACCGAAGATTCTATACTGAAATTCCTTATAAGCCCAGTTGATTCAGGATTTTTAGCGGCACTGATGATAGCTGAAAGTGACAATACTGCAGCAAATTATTTTATAGACCTTATTGGTTTGAATGAACTTAATAATTATTTTAAAGAATCTGGCTTTTCTTCAACGCATCTGGGGAGGCATTTTCTTGATTATGGTGCAATAAAGGATGGCAGTGATAATTACACATCGCCCAGGGATATTTACAACCTGTTTATTTATGCAGAAAAACGCGGATTTTATGAAAATTTTTTAGATTATCTCTATTCACAGAAAGATCATTCGGGCTGTTCATTATATCTGGATGATGCCATAAAATTAGCGGGAAAAAGTGGCCTCCTTGGCAATGTTATGAGTGATGTGCTATTTTACAGGTATAAAAGGCATAATTTCCTGAATATAATAATCACAAACAATATGCCTCCTCTTATAGCAAGAGAATTCATCACTGCTTATTGTTATAATCTTTATCTGGAGCTAAAGTGATTTAAGGAATTTTATTAATAGTCCATCAATAAAGTCTTCTCTTGACTTTTCGCCATTAACCGAATTGTTAATTCCAATGCTGAAATATACTCCTTTATTTAACACAATTCCTGATATAAACGAACATCCAAAAACAGTTCCAGTTTTTGCACGGATATTATAATCTTTTAATTCATCCAACCTTCCATTTAATGTTCCACTTCCCGGTGCTGGCATAAGGTTAAAAAATTCCTTATCGTTCTTATTGATATAATAAAGCAATTCTGATAAAAAGGAAGTTGTAAGAAGATTTTTAGTTGACAGGCCTGAGCCATCGTCAATATATATTCTCTCTTTACCAAATAAATTGCCAATAAAATCTTTTTCCAGTTCTATACTTTTATTCCATGTGCCAATTCCATATCTACTGTAAGACAGATATTTAAAAAGTACTTCAATATTATAGTTGCAACTGTAATGCATGATGTGTTTTAATACATCTACCAGAGAAGATTTATAATAAGCTTCATTTAATGCATTCCCATATGAATCTGGTAAATTTTTAAACACTTTTTCAATAAGATCCGAATCTTTTTTTCCTGGTACAGCATATTTGCTGTGGGCACCCGCAGGAAAGCCTTTTTCACAGATGCATCCCTCATTGACGGTATATGGCAAAATAGGAGAGCCATAACAGTATTTTTTATCTTCTATTTCCCAGCTGCCCCTGTAAATTTCCTCATCAAATATGTCTGCAGTTTCTACATATTTTATTCCAGTTTTGATATTTAATAATGAAAGGGTATTTTTCAGAGAATTGCAATCCAGCAGGAAAGTTGGATCACCGCTTATAGTTAAAATATCCCTATCTATAGAAAATTTTGTTTCAAATTTAAAATCCTTTTTAAGAAGTTTATAAGCTGTATAGCCAGACACTAACTTCATGTTGGACGCTGGCACCATGTTTAAATCTTCATTATACGCTTTTATTTTCTCTCCTTTCTCATTTAAAAAGCAATACGATAAAAGTTCCATATTCGCTCAAAAGTTTAAGAACTCTGGCTTCAATACAGCACCTATGCCAGGATTTTCGAATGGGTAATTTATCCCATCTTTCAATACCATTGATTCACTGGTTATGTCGTACTTCAAACTGCTATAACCATCGAGGTCGGAATGGTTTACATTCTTTCTCGCAAGCACAAGATTAAGCGCAGCTGAGTTTGCAAGCTTTGTTTCTACCATGCAGCCAACCA
>JAVYST010000020.1:0-21837 GCA_038729085.1 Ferroplasma sp.
ACACCAATAATCTCTGTTTTCGGTGATTTTCTTTTAAAATACCTGGCAAGCCCTGTAATGGTGCCGCCAGTGCCAACTCCAATTACAATACTGTCTATCTTTTTTAACTTAAGTGCAATTTCAGGGGCAGTTCCATAATAATGTGCATCTGAATTTAATTTATTCATATGCTGCTGTGGATTAAAATATATATGTGGATTCGCAGCCACCGCTGATTCCATATAATTTATTGACGCTTCGGTGCTTCCGCCCGGAGTTGTTATTACTTTTGCGCCAAGCTTTTCTAATTCAAGCCGGGTTCCAGGGGCAGAATTTTCTGGTATGACAATTTCACTTCTGATGCCAAATGATCTTGCAATGCCTGCTATTGCGATACCGGTATTTCCTGAAGATGCTTCAATTATGATTTTATTTTTATCAAGTTCTCCTGTTTTTATGGCATAATCAATCATAAAAAAAGCAGCCCTATCCTTAATTGAGTGAAATTTATTGTAGTATTCAAGCTTTGAATAAATGTTATAGCTGCCAAGTTTTATAATTGGAGTATTTCCTATACCCATTCTATGGCTATCTTTTATGATTGAATTGTAAATAGACATGAAAGTTAATACTAAAATCATTAATTAATATTATCGAATCTTAATCATAGAGAATTATATAAGAATAGTTTTTAATTAATACATACTTTTAATAAAACATCTATAACTTTGCCATGTACCAGTTTTTTCAACCATTTATAAGTTCAGTATTTATAATTTTGACTATTTTTACATATTTTGAAACATTTGGGAATTTATCCTCTTGTATTCATAGAAAGAATAATATATTATATTTTAATGGTTATATGTGGAATACGTATTTAAAGATGGAAAAATATTTCAGGATAATAATGAGGTTTATGCCGTTAAAACAGAATCAGCTGGAATGGCAGCCCGTTCAATTGATATAACATCCCAGGGAGGGTTTTCAAGTTTTTCTATAAATAGGGCTCCTGGCGGATATAAAATTACTCAGGGAAGCATGGATATGGGAAATATTTCCAGAAACCTTGCAATGAATTACAATGGAAGAAATTACACATTATCCAGGCCTTATATGGATGGCAATTCCAGAAAAATGGACATTGCATCTGATGGAACAAAGGTAGGAACATTGACTTTTGGGTCAGATATGCTGACAGCTACCTATGATTTTATGAATGATGAGGGCCCTGTAGTAGTTTATATGGCTCTTCTATCTCCATATATAAAAAGCGCATATGCTAATCCAAACCAACAGGGGGCTCAGAACACAAGGGCAAATATGTATAGAATGCCAAGAATCTATGCTATTATGTCAAATGTTGTTTTTCTTATTGCGATTGTGTTTATACTGCTTTCCAGCTATATCCCTGGCTTCAATGAATACTATGACTTTGGAATTTTAATAGGTGTAATAATAATATCTTATGGCATAAGGGCTGCTGGAAGAAAAAAATATATGGAGCAGCAACAGAACAACGATGAAAACGGAATGAATAAAAATTTATAATTATATAACATTTAGTAAATATCATGGATTTTTATGCTGAGATAACTGAAGAGATAGAATCTGGAAGAATAAAAACAAAGGAGCAGTTGCAGAAAGAAAAGTTAGTCCTTTCCAGGAAATTTAATCTTGATCTTGTGCCCAGCGATGTTGAAATCTTGAATTTTCGCAATAACAGGCGCTATATTAATTTGCTCAGGAAGAAACCAACCAGAACTGTATCAGGAGTCGCAGTCGTAGCTGCAATGACATCTCCTGAAGCATGTCCACATGGGAAGTGCATTTTCTGCCCTGGAGGGCTTGACAATAATTCACCACAATCTTATACTGGCTTTGAGCCTTCTGCCCTGCGTGGCAGAACAAATTATTATGATTCGTATAATATTACATTCAATAGGTTGAAACAGCTGGAAACTATAGGCCACGATACAAGCAAAATTGACCTTATTGTTATGGGCGGAACATTTACTGCTAGATCGAAAGAATATCAGGAAACTTTTGTTAAAGGCTGCATAGATGGAATGAACAGAAATGTGTCAAATACACTTAATGATGCAATTCTGGAAAATGAGTTTTCTGAGAGGCGCTGCATAGGAATGACCATAGAAACTAAACCGGACTGGTTTAATGAGAAAGAGATAGATGAAGCCCTATCCTATGGAACAACAAAGGTTGAACTGGGAGTCCAGGTACTTGACAGCAGAGTTTTAAGAATAAATAGAAGAGGGCACGGAATCAATGAAATTGCAAGGTCAACACAGCTGGCAAGAGATGCGGGATTTAAAATTCTGTATCATATAATGCCAGGCATGTATGGTTCAACGTATAAAAAAGATATAGAAAGTTTTGACCAGATGATGGGCGATGAATTGTTTCTTCCAGACATGTTGAAAATATATCCAACACTTGTTGTAAAGGGAACAGGCCTCTATTCACTGTGGAAAAAAGGAAAATATGTTCCATATGATACTGAGAAAGTTGTCAATATGGCTGCTTATTTTATGAAAAATATGCCACCATGGGTTCGTGTCATGAGAATGCAACGTGACATACCTGTTAATTTTATAGAGGCAGGAGTTAAAAGAAGCGACCTTCACAATCTTGTTGATATAAAAATGAAGGAAATGGGAATTAAAACAGATGAAATTAGAAGCAGGGAAATAGGCATTGTGAAGGAAAATTATGATGAAGATTATCAATTTTTAAGAAGAAATTACAGGGCATCCGGTGGCGATGAAATATTCCTGTCATTTGAGAATTCAAAAAATGATATAATAGGCTACCTGAGGCTGCGGATTCCATCAGAAAAAGCACACAGAAAAGAAGTTCTAGAATCATCTATTATCCGAGAAATTCGTGTTATGGGAAATATCGTGCCTATTGGCCAGGATTCCAGTGAAAACTGGCAGCATCATGGATTTGGCAAAAAGTTGCTGGATGAGGCTGAAAGAATATCAGCTGAGGAGTATGATAAAAAAAGAATTCTGGTCATAAGCGGAATTGGCGTTAGAAATTATTTTAGAAAATATGGATATGAAAGGCTTGGGCCTTACATGGCAAAGGAAATTAAATGATTATTTCCATTGCTTCCACTGGCCAAGGTAGGACTCTGACATGCTTAAAAGTTTTTCAATATCATCATCTGGCAGGACATTTATATTACCCAGCAAACTTGAAAATATAAATATTTTTGCTGATTTTTCCAGAACCTGTGATGCTGTTATAGCTCTTTTCATATCAGGCCCAACACTTACAGCGCCATGGTTTTTCATTATTGTTGCATTGTTCTTTCCAAGGCCGGACACAACTCTGTCTGCAAGTTCCTGTGTGCCCGTAAGTGCATATTCAGATACGTTGACTTCCCTTCCCAGAAGCATTGCAGTATCCTCTGTAATGGCAGGCACTGGCAAATTAATTACGGACAGGACTGAGGAATATACAGAATGGGTATGGACTATGGCTTTAATATCCTCCCTTTTTTTATAAATAGCATAATGCATGAGCCTTTCACTGGAGGGTTTCAATTTGCCATCTATTATGTTGCCATTTATATCGGTCACAACCATATCTTCTTCACTTGCCTTATCATAATCTGTTCCACTTGGTGTTATGATCACTGCGCCATCATCTGCACGCATGCTGATATTGCCCCAGGATCCAACGGTCAAATTGCTCCTGACAATCTGCCTGCAGGCATCCAGAACTTCTTTACGTTGATATTCATACAACATAGTTTCATATATTAAATCTGTATAAAAATTTATTTTTTAATCAATACAGTATCAATTCCAGGGTATTTAATCAAATATTTTAAATCGGAATTTATTCTTAAAACGGATTTTAAACCAAGTACGATGCAATCAGGGCCCCATGCATGGATATATGAATCCACCTCCTCCTTTATACCTTTTTGATCACCTGATTTTACAAAATTTATTTTATTATTTGAATTAAAGAAATCACCGGGATTATCAAATATAAGCTTAAAGCCATGCAATGGCTTCTGATCATATTTTCTCAAATCCAGGATTGCAAGTTCGGCACCGGTAATTTTTGCAAGGCGGTAAGCAAACATTACTGATGGCCTTATATTGAGGGATTCGGATAAAGGCAACAGGATTTTTTTATAGGGATATTCGACCGTGGAAGTACTTACGATGGCTGCTGGAATTGATACGTTTTTAAGAATGTAATCGCCAATGCTTCCAAATATAGAGCTTGATAAAACAGATCGCTTTTCAGTAGATATAACTATAATATCATAATAATGCCCTGATGTCTCAGAAATCAATCCAGTTTTTACATTGTCGAATGTTACAATTTTTGGAATAACCTTAATGCCATCGCGTTTCCCATCATTATAAATTGATGTGACAAGATTAAGCCGACCAAGCACATCATAACCTTCTGTCCTTGTCCTGACTGTTGTTGCCGTCAATTCCGACTTATAGTTTCTTGCAAGGGCGTAGGATATTTTTAATGCTTTTCCTGAATTTTTGCCATGAAACATTGGAGTAATTATCCTGTCTATTTTAAGGGTATAGGAACGTGATGATTCAAACACATATATCTATTTATGAGTGGAATATAATAATTTCCATAAATAATTCACAGATTATATTGATATATATGCAATAAATAGGATAAATGCCAACTTCAACAATAATTATTAATCTTAATAATATATTATCAAACGTGTACTGCGTTATAATTGAAGATAAGAAAATAGTAAATTACCATAACATATATGAACTTTTAAAGTTGAAGGTTGATTCCATATTTGTGATCGATTACGATGCTATGAGAAGGAGATATTTAAATTTTAAGCTTTATGATGAACTTTCCAAATATTTTGAAACTGTAATAATGAATTATCCAGAAACGGAAAGCGATCTTGTTGACACATTTATAAATGGGGCAACGAATGTTATAATAAATAATAACCTTACATACAAAACTATTTCAAAATATCTTGCATTCACGCAGAATATAGCTATGAAATATAGATATAATGATACATGCATTTATTTTTCTGAAAAAGGTGGAAACATGTTTCTAACAGGCCAGCAGATCATGCTTCCATATATATATTCTTATAATTTTGGAAGTTTTGATATGAAAAATTCGGCAAAGCTGGTTGATTTTCCCCTTGATTTAGAATAATAATTTAGAATTATTTAGATAACATGAATATATTACATATCCATGGATATAAGAACAGATATAGGATTACAGCTTGAAAACCCCTTTATTCTCGCTTCAGGGATTTTAGACGAAAATGGATATACTATAAAAAGAATTTTGGATTCAGGTGCTGCAGCAGCGGTAACTAAATCCATTGGAACAGAAGAAAGAAATGGTTTTGATCCTCCTGTTGTATATGCCGACAGTGAATCTGTAATAAATGCTATTGGCCTTTCAAATCCAGGCATCGATAACTATAAAGAAGAAATAAAAATTGCAAATGAAGCTAAAAAACCTGTGATTGGAAGCATATTTGCCAGTGATCCTGATGAATTCTCAATTCTGGCATCAAAAATGGAATCATTTGGTGCAGCGGCAATCGAACTGAACCTTTCATGCCCCCATGTAAGTGGATATGGAATGGAGGTGGGATCTGATCCAGAACTGGTTTCTTCAATTGTTGAATCTGTTAAAAATCATGTTAACATCCCTGTTTATTCAAAGTTAACCCCAAATACTTCAGATATGGCCAAACTGGCTGAATCTGCTATAAAATCTGATGGTTTTGTCCTAATCAATACATTGAAAGCAATGAAAATAGATATAAATGCCAGAAAGCCAGTATTGAGCAATGTTTACGGTGGATTGTCTGGATCCAGCATCAGGCCTGTTGGCATAAGATATACTTATGAAGTGAAAAAAATCACTGGAAAGACGGTTATAGGCGTTGGGGGCATAACCAGCATAGAAGATGCCCTCGAATATATAATGGCTGGAGCTTCAGCTGTGCAGATAGGGAGTGCCATTTATAAAAAAGGCAGGAATATTTTCAGCAGCCTCACAACAGAACTTTTGGAATTTATGGAAAATAATAATATAGAAAAAATAAGTGATTTAATCGGGGTGGCAATAGAATGAAATATTATAATATCCTGAAAGTCAGGAAAGATTCCGAGAATGTGGCCACAATTTCCATTGATGGAGACGAAGTAGTGAAGCCAGGCCAGTTCATCATGGCATGGGTACCGGGAATGAATATGATTCCATTATCATTTTCCTCTGTTTCAAGCCCTAAAGAAATCACTGTAAAAGCTTATGGGCCTCCATCTGCCCACCTTACTCAGTTAAAAGCAGGGGAGAGGCTTTTCTTTGAGGGGCCATTTGGCAATGGATTCAATATTGTTAATGGCAAAAAACTGTTAATAGGTGCGGGAACAGGCATAGCACCTTTAATACCGCTTATAGATGAAAATACCTATGGGCTTATATCAGGAAGGACAGCCACAGATTTAATACTGGAAGACCGATTTCATCCAGAAAGGCTGTTAATTGCCACTGATGATGGGACAATGGGAAGAAAAGGATATGCAACTGATGTCCTCAGAGAACTGAACCTTGAGAAATTTGAAATGCTCTATGTATGCGGCCCGGAAATAATGCTGAAATCGGTATATGATTATATAAAAGATATGAAAGTTGCAGCCCAATTTTCTCTTGAAAGGCCAATGAAGTGTGGCATCGGCATCTGTGATTCGTGTTCCATAAATGGTTATCAGGTATGCAGGGATGGACCGGTTTTCACAAAGGAACAGCTCTCACACATGGACGAATTCGGAAGGACACGTTTAAAATATTCTGGAAAGCGGATATATTTCTAAATTATATAAGCATGGCAAAAACTTTATACAATTACATATTTTATTATCAGTTGAATCGGCACATCCGAAAAAGGAGTGAATAATCATGTCAGAATCAGGCATAGAAACTAAATGCATATACAATAGAGAAGGACAATGCTATTTTGTAGAATCGAACGTATCAAAATGCAACCTTTGCTTTAACTTTAAAACTTTTGATATTATGGGCAAAAAGAGAAAAGCCTATTACAATTTATTTGACTACTTGAAGCAGAGTGGAATATCAGATAATTTATTTCCAAAAGGAGATGATGAGCAGGATTCGTTGAAACTGGAGCAATAAGTATTATATTTGACCTTTACATTCATTATTAATGTCGTCATTTACAGACCATTTCGCTAATAAGAGAACATTTCTTGCATGGATGAGAACCGGCATATCTCTTATGGGATTTGGCTTCGTTATAGCAAAATTTGTAATATTTTTGCATGTACTCGAAAATAAAAGCATGTCAGGATTCAGTGACTCGCTTGTGGCTGGCGAAGTGATGATAATAGTTGGAATGATTACCATTGCTTATGGGCTTTATGAGTATATTTCCAATGAAAAAGATCTTGACAATAATCAATATTATTCGAGGAAAACTGAAATGTTTGTATTTGCCGCAATTATAATTGGAATGGCAATACTTCTGCTTCTTTTTATAATATAAATGATTATAGTTGTACTGTTACGGGCAACTTTTTGATATTTGTTGGCAATACAGTTATTCTATAGTTTTATTAAATTAACATTAATAAAATAAATTTAGATTTCATGGCATTTTTTATGGATATCACAATTTATTATTCCAGTTTCCACTCCAAAGTTAGGATAATAATGAATTGTTGAAAAATATGGGTAAAATATTTTCAGCCATTTATTGAAATTGTATAAAAAATTATTGTTTTGGCTGGCCCCTGAGCACAATTTCCCTTAATTCCCTGCCTACTTTTTCTTCTAAGGAATTATCGAGATCACCCATAAGAGATTTAAGATTTTTTGAACCCTCATCAAATTCTTCAATCCATTCATCGGCGAATTTGCCAGATTTTATTCTCTCTGCTTTTTCTTTCATTCTCTTCTTAACATCCTCATTTATTATGTAAGGGCCAACTGTAAGGCCACCATATTTTGCTGTATCAGATACAGCCCTCAACATTCCTGAAAGGCCTTTTTCGTAAATCTGGTCTGTGATAAGCTTCATTTCGTTAATGGCTTCAAAATATGCCATTTCCGGCCTGTATCCAAGATCTACAATCGTATGGAATGTGGCCCTGAGCATGGCTGTTAAACCACCTACAAGATCAAGCTGTTCTCCCATAAGATCTGTTTCAGTTTCCTCTTTAAATGAGGTTTCTAGTACTCCGGCTTTTGTTGCTCCAAGCCCCTTTGCTACGGCAAGCGCTTTGTTAAGTGCTTCGCCAGAATAATCCTGATGGACTCCAACGAGAACTGGGACACCTCCTCCCTTTACAAAAAATTCTCTGACTGAAGGGCCAGGTGCTTTTGGGGCAGCCATATATACATCAACATTTTTAGGTGGCTGTATAAGCTTATAATGTATGTTGAAGCCGTGTGCGAATACAAGGTCCATCCCATCCTTCAGGACAGGCTTGACCTTTTCATTGTAAATATTTCTCTGCACCATATCTGGCACAAGAAAGATAACTATGTCTGCATCCTTGAGGGCTTCTTCAGTTTTCATCGGTTTAACTCCATCCTCCAGGGCCTTCTTCCATGATGGGCCTTCACGTTCAAGCCCCAATCTTACATTTAATCCAGAATCAAGAAGGTTCAATACCCATGCCCTCCCCTGGCTTCCATAGCCCAAAACTGCCATCTTTTTATTTTTTATATATTTTAAATCCGCATCATTTTCTGTGTAAACCTTACCTAGTATACTGCTCACTCACAACGCCCCACTCATATTTTTTCGATTTTTTGTATTCCACTTCAAATCTCTTTATTTTGTATTCTTCTACTTCTTCAATGTAATCTATATCAACCATCTTGCTCAGCGTCAATATGGAAAGATCCATATTTCCAAGCATGGAACGGTCATACAATGACATATATATGACACATTCATCCTTTTCATTGCATTCTGAATTCATCCATTTAATGTCTATCCAGAACCGGCGAAAGTTTGCTGCTATTCGCTCTATCAGTCCAGGATCATCATAATGGGCCTGTATTTTAATTAACTTTTCTTGGGTCACTTACTATCACATCCTTTAATTTGCCACCTGGTGGCAGTGTAGGCAGGGCTAACTCCTCCTTATTTACGGGAACACGCAGTACAGATGGTACGTTTTCCTTAATTGACATTCTTAGAAATTCTATGATGTCATCATAACTTTTTACATTATATGTATCAGCGCCGAATGACTCTGCATATTTTACTATGTCTGGAGAATTTCCATAATCAACACCCACTATACGTTTATTCTGGAACATGTCCTGAACCTGCCTTACAAGGCCAAGTGTCCTGTTGTCGTTCACAATAGCTATTACAGGTATGTTTTCGTCAACTGCTGTTGCAAGGTTGTTTCCGGTCATCATGAATGAGCCGTCGCCATCATAATCAACAACAACCTTGTCAGGCCTGCCAACTTTTGCGCCCATAGCAGATGGAAGGCCAAAACCCATTGTACCCATTCCTGTTGATGAGAAGAATGACCTTGGTTCAAGATTTTCCCAGTATGTTTCTGCCCACATCTGGTGCTGGCCTACTCCTGTTGTCATGATTGCATCCCTTGGAAGCGCTTCTCTTATTGCCTTCAATATATGCCATGGCCTAAGATTGCCATCATCAGCTGGATGCGAAAACTGCGAGTAATAATCTTTCAATTCATTTATGCGTTTATTCCATGCAAAGTTAGGATTCTTTTTACCCATTACAGATATTGCTTTCACCAGTTCAGCTACAAGCAACTTTGCGTTTCCAGCCAGGTTTACGCTTGGTTTTATTCCCTTTGAAAAATCAGTCGGGTCAAGATTGATTGACATAAAAACTTTCTTGGTATCTGACATTTCACCATATGATGTGAATGTCCTATCACTGAATCTTGCCCCTATTGCAAGCATAACATCTGATTCCAGGGCAACCATACTGGCTTCTGCCCTACCGTAATATCCCATGGGGCCTATGTAAAGTGGATAGTCTGCAGGTATGGCTGATTTGCCTGGCAATGTAGAAACAACCGGGCATGCAAGAAGTTCTGAAAGTTTTAAAACCTCATTGCTTGCGTTTGCCCAGGCAACGCCAGTGCCTACCAGAAGCACAGGCCTTTCGGCTTTCATCAGATTTGTTGCCATGCTTCTTACAGCATCCATATTAACATGTGTTTCAAATGGTTTATAATGTACTGTAAACTTTTCTGGATACGGTACATTTTCCAGTTCCTCCATCTGAACATCTCTGGGTATATCCACCACAACAGGCCCAGGCCTTCCACTTGAAGCTATGTAAAACGCATTTTTGATCGATTGAGGTATATCCTTTACAGTTTTAACCTCAAGAGCATACTTTGTTACTGGAAAAGAAACGCCAAGTGTATCAGATTCCTGGAATGATAGCTTTCCCATAGAATTTCTGTTAACTGCACCAGTAACTGCAACAATCGGAGAAGAATCCTGATATGCAGTTATCAATCCAGTAACCAGATTTGTTACACCAGGACCAGCTGTAGCCGTGCAGACACCAACATCACCGGTAGCCCTTGCAAAACCATCTGCAGCATGGGCAGCTGCCTGTTCGTGCCGCATCAGGATATGCCGCAGTTCACCAGTAGCCAGATCCTCATAAAATGAGTCATACATAGGCATATTGTATAAACCAGGTATGCCAAAAATGTTCTTTACACCCTCTCTCTTCAGGGAGTCGACAAGTATTTTAGAACCTATCATAAAAACCACACTCCCTTATTAACAAACTCGTTCAAACTCTGCTTAGAAAAATCGCCACAGATGTTAGATAAACCTTATCATTCCGTCCATTTTTATCACTTTTATTAAAACCATTCAAATAATATATCAAAATGATAGTCTTATTTTTTGATTTTAACTTAGATACCTTTACTACTTAATACTATTTAAATACTTCTTTTTTATTCCCTTATAGTCTTCAGATCGACATAAATCGTAATTATGGAGTATAGGCGAGGAATTTTAATATCTCAAATTTTAACGGCAATTTCACTGTTGATTTTTAATTATAATACACAATTTGGGAATATTCTATTGGTTGCATGGCATAAACCACAGTATATTGCTGATTAACCGCAGTAAGCTATATACATTGCTGAAAAATTTTTAGGATGAATATCAGGTTTTGGCTCTGGTATAAAGCCCGCAATAAAGTTATTTCTATTAATCATGCCTATTTTGAATCAGGATATATAACATTGAATTGCCTCTTTGCAGCACCAGCAAATATCTAAATAATGAGTGTGATGATGTTATGCTTATTTCTTTAAGCATGGTCCAATTCAAACACAGGTAAAATACTGCACAAATAATAAATTTCTACAACAGGCCTGGACAAATTTATATTGTTTTCCGATTTCAGTACATTGCCGAAAGCAGTTGAAAATATTCTAACATTTCCAAATACACAGTAAAAATAATATTATCGAGCATCGGAAAGCGAGCCAAGTACAAAAAATTATATAATATAAAGGCTTTAATTTAAAAATGAAGAGATCTGACCTGACATACAGTGGACCAGAAAGGGCACCTAACCGATCGTACATGAAGGCAATGGGGCTGGATGATAATGATTTAAAGAATTACATGATTGGCATTGCTGCAGCATGGAATGAAGCAGGCCCATGCAATATCCATGTTTTATCACTTGCAAATCATACCAAAGAAGGAGTGAGAAGCAAAAATGGGACACCCCGTATATTTACTACACCAGTAGTGATAGATGGCATAGCAATGGGTACGGAAGGCATGAAATATTCACTTGTGAGCAGAGAGCTCATTGCAAACACTGTTGAATTGACAGTTAATGCACATGGTTATGATGGATTTGCTGCACTCTCTGGCTGTGATAAAACATCACCAGGAATGATGATGGCAATGGCAAGGATGAATATACCTTCAATTGTAATGTATTCCGGCACGACATTGCCAGGTACATTCCATGGAAAAGAAATAGCAGTTGGTGATTTATTTGAGGCTGTCGGTTCCTATATGAATGGAACCATGACATTGCAGGATTTTAAATTGATGGAAAATAATGCAGTGCCAACAGCAGGTGCATGCGGTGGGCTTTATACAGCCAATACAATGGCAATGATGACCGAGATTCTTGGGCTTGCACTGCCCGGAAGTGCATCTCCTCCGGCAGTTGATGGTGCAAAACAAAAATTTGCATACATGACTGGAGAAGCAGTCATGAATTTAATAGAAACAGGATTAAAACCCAGAGATATATTGACAGCAGAATCGTTTTACAATGCCATAACCCTACTTATGGCATCAGGTGGTTCAACAAATGCGGTGCTCCATTTATTAGCAATAGCACATGAAGCGAATATAAAATTAAACCTTGATGATTTTGACCGCATTTCTAAAAAAGTTCCAGAAATTGTAAATATGAAACCATCCGGTGAATATGTAATGGCAGATTTAGATAAGATCGGTGGCGTTCCAATACTCATGAAGGTATTGATGGACCATGGCCTTATAGACGGGGATCAGCTTACTGTAACTGGAAAAACAATTAAGGAAAATTTAAAAGACATAAGTATATATAAAACTGGAAATGTAATTTCAGATTTTGATAAGCCATATAAACCTGATGGTGGAATCAGCATATTGAAGGGAAATCTTGCAACAGAAGGATCAGTTTTCAAGAGCTCTGCATCAAAGGTACAGTACCATAAAGGCCCAGCGAAAGTTTTCAATTCAGAAGAAGAGGCGTTCAGTGCAATAAAAAATAAAAAAATTAAAGCCGGCGATACCGTTGTTATTCGATATGAAGGGCCAAAAGGCGGCCCGGGAATGAGAGAAATGCTTTCCGTAACTTCAGAATTAATTGGAGAAGGCCTTGGAGATAGTGTTGCCTTGATAACAGACGGGAGGTTCTCTGGCGCTACAAGGGGAATCATGGTAGGCCATATTGCACCAGAAGCCATGGTTGGAGGCCCTATCGCTATTGTCAGGGATGGCGATATAATAGAAATAGACGGGCCGGGCAGAAAGATATCACTGCTTCTTGGCCAGAAGGAAATTGATAACCGTTTAAATAACTGGAAAAAACCTGAGCTGAAATATAAAACTGGATTGCTTAACCAGTATTCAAAACTTGTTTCAAGTTCCTCCCGTGGAGCGGTTATGGAATAATTGACAAAAAGAAATAAATACATTTTATTAATGGTGTTAAATGGATTCTAAGGAAACTATGAAAAAATACGAAGATGAGATAACAGATAGCCTTGAAAAATTCAGGGAAAATGCTGAAAAAAATTTTAATGAAGTTTATGATAGATTAAATGATCAGAAATTGTCGGATGAGAATGAAGAAAATTTATCACTTGCCCTTACCATGATGGAGGGCATAGGCATAGACATACTTCATCTTATCAGGGATTATGAAGATTTAGTTGAATATTTAGAAACATTAAATAAATTATGATTTTCCATCAGGCATTAACGGTGGTTCATGTACTTCCTTTTTATTCTGGCGGTGCTTAACTGGTGATGGAGGATATCCTGATAGATCCAGGCCTTTTTCGCCATGTATTGCAACATCGCCAATTATAAGATTTGCATCCGTTTCCCTGAGCGGTATGAAAATTCCTATTAACCTGAGTATAGCATAGGTAAGAATAGAAACATATAATATTACAATTAAAGCTGCAAACGCCTGAATTCCGAGTTCATACCAGTTCCCATAAAGCGCGCCACGCAATCCCGGGTCAATATACTGTGTAACCACAGGATCAGCAAGCACACCTGTTAAGAGTCCACCTATAACGCCAGCAACGGCATGTGAGGAAAAAACACCAAGCGTATCATCTATATGCAATTTTGGTTCTATTTTATATAAGAATATCCATGGTATTATGCCTGTTGCAAGCCCAATGGCCATTGCACCCCAGATATTGACATATCCAGCGGCTGGAGTTATTCCTACAAGCCCAGCTATTATGCCTATGGATGCACCTATAAGCGAAGGTTTTTTAAAAAATTTCATATCCATGAACATCCACACTATCATGCTGATTGCAGCTGCAACATTCGTATTTATTATAGCTATTGATGCATCTATAGTGCTTCCATATGGATCGCCACCATTAAATCCATCCCAGCCGAGCCAGATCAAGCCAATGCCCAGCATCACCAAAGCAAGGTTGTTAGCCTTCATTTTCATATCTTCTTTGAGCCTTGGGCCTATTGCAAGGGCTGCTATAAGAGCTCCAATTCCTGCATCCAGATGTATAACATAACCACCAGAAAAATCAACAGCGCCAAGCTGGTTGAGCCAACCGCCTGCAAATAGCCAGTAGGCAACCGGGCTGTATACTAAAAGCGACCATACTGGAACAAATACCATCCATGCTTTAAAATTCATTCTTTCCAGTATTCCGCCCATAAGCAAAATCGGTGTAATGGCTGCAAACACGAACTGGAAGAAAATAATAGTTGCATTTGGAACTGAAGTGATAGTTTTAATAGGGCCAACTATTGCCTGGCCAGATATGAACGATCCAGCTGCAGCTGGAGATGGCATTCCAAGGATAAAAAAGCCCTTAATTTCTAATAAGCTCTTTGTGCCAAAGCTAAAATTGTAGCCAGCTATAATCCATACCACAAGGACAGCAGCAAATGCATATAATGCCATCATCATTGCATTGACCATGTATTTCCTCTTTGTCAATCCTGCATAATAAAGTGCAAGGCCAGGAATGCTCATCAATCCAACAAGCGTGGAAGCTGTTAACATCCATCCATTGTTTCCATTACTCAACCATGATTCACTGGCATCTGGCAAAATTGCATTGGCGAGAATGAGCATATCTATCATGGAAATAAATTTATCTGCCTGATATAAAGTTTGTTGCACGAAAATTGACAATATAAATATATTTTTACTGAATTTTTGTTAATTTATTTAAATATATATGTATATCAGTTCCTGCGTTCTATTATAGTAAATTTCATGGATATTTTATTTTTATTGTCTGTTTTCATTTCAGAATCATAGTCATTGATGATTTCTTTTATTATTCTTTTTTCTTCGCTTAGAAGATATCTATAACTTACTTTCGGAATCTCATGCTTATTGATTAAGCGAAAAACAGGCTTTAAAGAATCAGGCGGAAGCATGTTAACTATTTCAAGCAATGTTTTTCCAGACAGTTTGTTAAATGTTTTGCCGTCAATGGCATTATTTTCATTCAAAGCATGCAGAATATTTATCGTAGCTGCGATGTCTGGCTGCAATCCAATATTTTCCGGCGGAACCCTATCTGCAATATATATAGTGCCGCCGATCATTCCGGATGCGATATGCTGCCCATACTGCTGACTTCCATTGCCAAGCACAAGTATTGTGCCACCAGACATGTATTCACCTAAATAATCATCAAATTTGCCACCAATGACAATAGTAGGTTTATCATCCTTATAAGCTCGAAGCTGGATCCCGGCCCTGTTTCCTGCACTTCCTGATATGTATATTTTTCCACCTGTAAGGGCCTGCCCCAGAATATCGCCTGCATTTCCATGAATACGTACAATGCCTCCAGACATGGAGTCACAGCAGTCATCGGCAACATTTCCATATACTGTAACATCATTATTATGGTTGAGATTCATTAAACAGTTGCCTGGATTTCCGTAAAGTTTTAGTTTATACTTTCCACTGGTAAATTTCATACCTGCATATTTATGGCCAGAAATGCCAGAAATTATTATATTTTTTTTCCCGTATTTTATTATATTATCATCCAGTGCATTGTATTCTATCCCAGAGGCATCAAAATCTGGTCTGGCCTGCACGCTTATATCTTCATTATCAATTTTTTTTCTTCCATAGCTTATTATGCCCTTTTTCATTGATGCAATAAAAAATGACCCGGGTTCAAGTGTCCAGATTTTTGGATTTTTGCTGAGAATGCGTATTTCCTTTTCTTCACTTGCTATGTAATAGCTATTGCAGTCCTCACCCAGTATGACCGGCCTTAATTTGCTTCTGTCTGCTATGGCCATTATATAAAGGTCGTCACCACTATCATAGCCGATTGCAACTGTAAATGGTCCATCAAGGACATAGCCCCTGTTGGCATATTTCAAATTTGGATCTTCGATCTGGTTTGACATAATTTTAAGCGCAGTGATTAAATCGTATTTTTTAATGAGTTCCCTGAATATGTATGAAATAACCTCACTGTCGGTGCCAACAAAACTTTTTATGCCGTGGGATTTTAAAAATTCCCGATTTGCACCAAATGAGCTGATATCGCCATTATGGACAATTGCAATGTTAAATGTTGAAAATGGATGTGACCAGTAAGGTTCATTTCCAGGTGAATTTGTTGGTTGCCTTGTATGCCCCAGCCACATATCGCCACTTTTCTCCTTTAAGCCGTATTCCGTGGCAACATCATCCGGATAGCCAATGCCTTTGAAGACATTTAAGGAAGTGCCAGAGCTGTATATTCTTCCAGTGCCCTCACTCCATAATTTTTCATTGACTTCGTCTATGTAATCAGTATTTCCCAACCCTATGTCATAACAATAGCTTGCTGTTCCGGAATTGCTTTCCCTGATAGAGCTTCGAGGCTTCACATTTGCACTTTCAAGTATGGAATCAAGCTCCTCTTTTTCACCATTATAAAAAACCTTCAACTTATAGTAATTATTGCCATTAAGGTCGAAAATAGCATAGCCTGATCCCTTATCGCTGCCCCTGTATCGAATTGAATCCAGAGATCGATTGACATCTTCGCCATGGATCCTTTTGCCATTTTCCTTTCTGAGCACACCAAGGAGGCCACATCCCGATGGGGTATAATTCATGTGCTTCCACCCTCCTCCAATTCAAGCAATTTTTCTATATTGTTGTCAAGATTAACGCCGCGCAATAACTCTGAATTGCCAGTTAAAGAATTTTGCATGCTGGTCATTCCCATTGCACCGGATATCAGTGACAGTTCTTCCTTGATGGCATTCAAAAAGTTTAATGCCTTATCCCTCAGGTCAGTATAATTTCCTTCTATTGCCATATCAAATACGTCAAAATTTAGAATTACTGAATCGGCCCCAAGTGCTATATATTTAGCTATGTCGCCCGTATTTTTAAATTCTTTAAGCTCTGCTATTATATCTAATTCTGCACGCGTCCCATTGTTGCGAAACTGTAAATTCAAATGTGACAATTCAAGTTCTGAACTATCAGAATACGGTATTACATAGCCTGTTGATTTAGAAATATCAGGATAAATAGAATATTTTTTGCCATTCAGTTCATATTTATTTTCATTATAAGAGAATTTTATTACATTTTTCATTTTTAATTCACTGTTGCATATTACAGGGATACCCATAAATAATGCAGCCCATGCAATAGCATCCTGAATTTCTGGCGGTGCCAGCATTATGTCAAAGATGACTGGGAATGATATTTTAACTGAACCACCGCAGAGATAAAAGCCCAGATCTATGGCTTCCCTATAAGGATCAATGGGCGGCCTTGTTACCTGTGCACCATCCAATCTGATCCAGTCTATAATTCTTGATGGCAATCCAACATCAGGCGGTGCATTGCTTCCCATAGATGTAATGACTGCTTCACCCTTAATTGCAAGCTGGTTGAGATATTTTTTATCGGGCTTAAATTCTCCCTGCTTGAAATTCAGGTTCACTTCACTGGATGATTTGAGGCCAAGGACTTTCATGGTATTTTTTGAAAGATTGTTAGCATAGAGAAGATCAGTTCTGCCGATGAGTTCTTTTATACTCTTCAAGCCAAGTTTTTCTATTATTTCTCCAAGTTCCAGCCTGAATCCTGTAATATAATTAACCAGATTGTTGGCACTGAAATCAATATCAATGCTTTTGCCTGTTCCAATTTTATTGGTCAATGCCGTGGGGCAGAAACCTATATTGCATTTTCTCACCATGATGCAGCCCATAGAAATGAGTGCAGATGTGCCAATGCTCACTGCATCTGCTCCAAGTGCAATGAGTTTTGCTGCATCGGTGGAATCTGATACCCGCCCCGCTGCAATTATTGTAAAATTCTTTCTAAGCCCTTCTTTCAACAGTGCATTGTGTGAGGATGCAACGGCAAGTTCCACTGGCAGGCCGAGATTATCACGTATCACCATTGGAGTGGCACCTGTCCCTGCCCCCTGGCCATCAATTATTACGCCATCCGCACCGGAACGTGCAATTCCTGTAACTATGTAAGGTATATAATTTGTTGCAGCAACCTTTACAAACACGGGTTTTTCTGCCAAAATTTTAAGGGCTTCTATTCGCTGTGCCAGATCCTCTATAGAATATATATCGTGATGTGGTGCTGGAGAAATAGCTTCAATATGCTCTGGAAGATGGCGTGCCATGGATATATCTGAAGTTACCTTTCCTGCTGGCAGATGGCCACCGATTCCTGGTTTTGCGCCCTGGCCGATTTTTATAACCACAGCCGCTCCAGCCTTTAATGAATCAACAGTTACGCCAAATCTTGCCGATGCCCACTGGACAAAAATTCTTTTATGATTGCCAATTTCACCGTAAAGGCCGCCTTCACCAGTTCCTGCCATAGTTTCTGTGATATCTGCAGCTTTTGCTATGGCAATATTTGGATTTCCACTCAAAGCACCATATGACATATCGCCAAGATAGAGTGGAACAGACATTTTAAAACCTGCAAGTGATGTATGCGTATCCTGGCCCGGGCTACAGTTCTCTGTATTTCTGAAATAAACATTGTCAAGAATCCTTAAAGAATGGTTTTGTGTAAATATCTTATAGGGTTTTCCACTGATTGCAAGATTGCGTATGTGGGCAATTTTATCCATTGACCAGAAATCCAGTTCCTTCTGAGAAGGTACAGCCATGAAATCATTAATTATATTATTCATTGTTACATTGATTGATATTGTCATGCTATATATATATTTCTTTTTTAATATTTCATGTATTTAACCTGCGGATCAGTTATATAAATATCATAAAATTTTAATAATGCTCATGCAAAAAAATCATCGAGGCTTTCATTTTTATTCGGTTTGCTCAACCTCACACCAATCCTTCTGAGTTTCCTTGTATCATCCTTCATAATTTTTGAAAGCAAATCTGCACAGAGCTTTTCCGCTTCTTCTTTATTTATTGGCCTTCCGCTGTAAGTCCTGGATATTATGTCAAGGTCTTCCATTATGGCTATTAGAGAAATTTCCATAGGCATGCCTGGCACTTTTTCATAAGACGAATTAAGTGCTGCATCTATTGATTTCATAATAATTCCTGGATCGCGTGTATCTTCTGGAAGAGTAATATATCTTCCATAATTTTTCCTTATGCGGTTCTCTACTGGTTTTTTATATGTATTAGATGCTATGGACAGCAAATAATTATATTTTGAATTGCCAAGTATCGAGAGCATGGCATTCTTATCTGCCTTTATTATATCATTTATATATATTACACCCTCATCACTGAGTTTTTTTGAGAGTACAGTACCGATGCCAGGTATTTTTTTCATCTCCAGTGTGGATAAGAATGCCCCAATTTCTGGGTCATCCAGGAATTTTATGCCATCAGGCTTTGCCATATCGCCAAGAATTTTTGCCAGAACCTTGTTTGATGAGATTCCTGCAGAAACCCTCAATCCAGTTTCCTTTAATATATCCTTTTTTATTTCACTGGCAAGTTCCACTGCATCTGAAAAAGTGCTACAGCTATCGGTCACATCTATATATGCCTCGTCTATGCTTGCTATTTCTATAATATCTGAATATGATGCAATTATTTTCATAACACGATCAGAAAAGGACTTATAGAAATCCTTCCTTATCGGAATAAACACAGCATTATCTATTCCCAGCTTCAACGCCTGTGATATTGGCATTCCTGATTTTATTCCAATAGAGCGTGCAATATAATTCGATGTCGCAACAGCACCGCTTGTTTCATTTCTCCCAGAATATACACATACAACAACCGGCCTTTCCTTTATCTCTGGGTTCATGATTTCCTCGACCTGCGCATAAAAATAATCGAAATCAATGAATATAATAAATGGCATCCAGTATAAATTTAATATTCTATTTAAAAGTTTTTCATTTAAATATCAAAAAATCTTGAAAATAAAAATGATAATATTTTTCCAATTTTAATTGCCTATATCATAAAATTAGGGAATTCAATCCGGAATCGCCATGCTCTCTTTTCATATCCTTTATTTTATTTAAAATTTTATAAGTTAATTCCGCCTTTCCTATATTGTTGAACTTTTCCATCTTTTCGCCAGAAATCAATGTATAGTCATTAACAGTTTCTCCAAACGGATTTTTATTATAATTATTAAAAATTATAAGATCCGGATCTGATTTTTCATATTTTTTAGCGTCAAATTTATCAGAATCTTCAAGATCGAACAGAACCATCACAGATGATGGCAACATATCCCTGATTCTATCACGGACTTTTGGCCTGACGCTTAAATGTATATCCTGCGCTGTATCGCTCTTAAGCTTGGTTTTGCTTTCATTGAGGTCAAAATCCATAAGTGCCATTGGCATTATTACATAATCATATCTATTTATTGTAAGATACGTATTTATTTCTATGACTATTTCACGCATATTATATTTTTTCATATATGTAACATATGAAGGGATGCTGTACTCTGAGTTTCCAACATATGTGATCATGGCTGCCCCCAGCCTGAAGGCATTTCTGGCAAGCCAGTAGCCAGTATATCCAGATGATCTGTTTGTGATTACCCTGACAGGGTCTACAGGCAGTTCACTTCTTCCAGCTATAATTAATACATTCTTTCCGTTGAGCGTTGAACCATATATGCTGCGGCACAGATGGTCTATGATTCTATCATTGTCAGCAAGTTTCGCCTTTGTGTCATCATATTCTGGATCAACAAATATGATTCCAAGCTCTTTGAGCCGTTTAATGTTGGATTTATTCACTTCATTTTCCATCATGTCCCTGTGCATTGCCGGCACAACCACAATCCTGTTGCCATGCCCCAGAGCATATGAGAAAAAGAGAGATGGCATATTATCTGCTATGCCATTTGCCATTTTTCCAATAGTATTATAGGATGCAGGGGCCACAAGAAGAATTGTATTATCATCAAACATCGATATGTGCTCTATTTTACCGCTAATTTCTTTAATTACCGGGTGGCCTGTAGCCCATTCCATAATTGTAGTTCCAAGCATAGATATTGCAGAAGAACTCATCACCGAAAATACATCGGCACCTTCCCGCTTTATATCTCTTATGAGATCTGGAATCCTGTATATAGAAATACTAGCCGATGAAGCTATAACAACCTTTTTTCCTGAAAGAAGGTTTTCAAAATGCGATTCGCTGTAATTCATAATTTAACATTGCATTATAGCATAAATTTTTATCCAGATAAAATAATATCATTTATGAAATCAGTGAAATATAATTCGGCAACATAGCAGAAAATAGAAAACGTTTTAAATATATATAGCATTAATTAGTTATGGAAGCTAATCCAGAGCATATAATGAAAACAGCAGACATGTTAAAAATACTTGGCCTTTCCTCCTATGAGGCACAGGCCTTCGCATCACTGGTATACCATGGTGTTGCAAACGCAGATACTATAGCAGATACAGCAGGAATACCCCGTACATCTGCCTATAAGGTTATGGAATCTTTAGTTGCAAGGGGATTTGCAAGGGAAACTGAAGGAAGGCCAAGAATGTTTAA
>JAVYST010000021.1:0-21118 GCA_038729085.1 Ferroplasma sp.
GATATCATACGAAAGATCAATGCAATATTTATTCAATATTGCAGTTATAATAACTCAGACACATTACATTGTGGCCTGAGTTTCTGGCACATACCTCAGGATGCCAGCCAGCCCGCCAAATGCAGTTTTTAATAGCCTTCCCTCATCACTGTCATCTGATACCATTTCAACTTTTGTTCCCGAATCTTCGGCCATTTTATATAAATCCTCTATGAAATCATCCTCCCTTTCAAAATTCATTGGCGTTTCATCATTATCACATAATGGCTGTTCCTGTGGTTCGTTTGTGAACGTTTTTTCTGCCCCACATGTCGGGCATTTATAGAAATACTTTCGTTTTCTTATGCTATCTGATATGATTAAAAGCTGTATGTTCTTCATCTTTAAGGCATTTATTATGGCGTTCTCCCCATAAATCCCAAGGCCGCCATCGGGTTTCTTAATTTCTTTAAGAAATGAATTTATTATGTCTTTTTCCCTTGATATCCTCATATCCTTAATTGATTCAGATGCTTTGTCTACGAGCTCTCGCAGGCCTGATTCATCTGTATAGCCAATATCAAACAGATCTTTTATTTTTGCCTTCACATCATTATTCAGGTAATCCTTTTCCACAAAATATTCTTTGGTGGCACCAGGCCCTCCAACAAATATTGTGATGATATCCTTGATGACTGGCATAAATGTATTATTGGAAATTTCACCCATTTTCCTGAAAAATATATTTGCAGCCTGTTCTATAAGCCTTTCAAACCTTCGTGATGACTGGCCACCCTGGTGATGTTTGCTCGGCACAAGTGAATACTCATAATCAGCAACCTCTATTTTTGTACCTTTTAAAAAACCAACTGTAGCTTCCTTTCGATCAATTACTATCAATCCATATAGCTCCTTTTCTCTGAGCTGGTCAGTCAACTGCTCAAGATGGAAACTTGAATCGCATTTATATAAAAAGGTCTGTATTGGCTGGGGTGGTTCAATTATTTTTGTGTACATTTCTGTCTGGTCCCCTCGCGTTGCAACATGGCCAACAAAAAATGCCAGGCCATGCTCTGGAGGTTGCTTATAATATTTTAATCTCGACATAATTGATTCTATAGCTCCAAGTACATTTTTTCTCGTGGTCTTTGATTTGATGTTTGACGATGTGGAAAATTCTTCCCTTAAATACTGTACCACATCTGAAATCTGTTTATCTGGGGGAATATATAGTGAAATTAATTCTGTGCCCCTGCCATGCAATTCTGATAATTCTTCCATGGCTTTTTTAAATTCATAACGTTTGTAATCTTCATCATCCATCATAGAAAATTTTATAATAATATTTAACCTTAATGAAATCAAATGAAAAGAGTAGTTATTTCACTTGGCGGCTCAATAATTTCTAAGGAAAGGTTAAATCTGGATCTGATGAGGGAATTTTCAGATACAATAAAGAGCATAAAATCATATGAAAAGATGGGTATTGTTGTTGGTGGCGGCCAGCTTGCAAGGACATACATATCTGACTTAAAGAAGTACAATGTCAATGATAATATACTGGATGAAATAGGCATAAATGCAACAAGGATAAATGCACTTGCCATGACCACATTTTTTGATGATGTAAATTCGAAGATACCAACAAATATAAATGATGCAGCTGAACTGGTGCACAATTACAGGTATCTTGTCATGGGCGGCACCGAGCCAGGGCATACAACAGATACTGTTGCAACACTTCTGGCAGAGAGGGTAGGATCAAAGGTGCTCATAAATGCAACATCTGTGGATGGCGTTTATTCTGCTGACCCTAAAATAGATGTGCATGCCAAAAAATTTGAATCACTTGCATACAATGAGGCAATAGAACTGTCTATATTGAATTCAAAAGGGGCTGGCACAAACAATTTTATGGATATAACATCGCTCACAATTGCAAGGCGTGCTGGAATAAAAATTTATGTTGTGGATGGCAATAATATGGATGAGTACAGAAATATTTTGCTGAATGGAAAATGCAATGGCACATTGATACATTAAAAGCAAGTCAATAAATATCCAGATATAATATATATACATTATGAAAACCAGATGTACATCAAATTCTGAATTCACAGATAGAGAAAAAGTTGTCTGCAGCATTATATGTGAAAATGGCAAGATCAGGTTTACAGAAATTAAGAAGGAAAGTGGGTTGCATCAGGAAATACTTTCAAGAACATTGAAAAGAATAAGTGATGATTGCAATATAATCCGATGCAGCGATGGCTATGAATGCAAAAACAGTCAATAAATAGTATAAATGCATTATAAAACAGTGAAAAAAATGGAAGAAAAAATAATTGTACAGAAGGATAATGGCGTAGAAATTATAATGCCAGAAAATACAGGGGTAGACGAGGTTAATGAAGTTATTGGATCATGTGCTTCAGGAAAAAATTCATGCTGTTCTTCAGATTTTTTAACCAATAATAA
This sequence comes from Ferroplasma sp., assembly GCA_038729085.1. GTDB lineage: Archaea > Thermoplasmatota > Thermoplasmata > Thermoplasmatales > Thermoplasmataceae > Ferroplasma. The sequence continues at coordinate 2,458 of JAVYST010000021.1, forward strand.
AGTTGGGGTTTACGAGCTGGATGGCCATGCCGTGATAAAAATAACGGGAAATGTTAAAAAAGAAGAAATAGAACAGAAAATAAACAGTTGCTCATGTTTCGATAAATAAAAATTTTATATTTTTAAAAAGTTTTTTATTCTCTTATTTCTTTATTTGAGACCACATATGTTAGAACCAGCATAAATACTGTCAGTGCAAGCAGGCCAAGCATGTATATCAATACCGTATGTGCCTCTGAACTGCTAAGTGTGCCATTTATCAATACGTATCTTATTGACTGTGCAGACCATGATACTGGATTATATCTTGCAACATTTGATAGCCATGTTGCCATTAAAAGTGGTGGAAACATTGCATAGCTTGCAAACATCAATGGTAGGTTTATCAAATTTACAATTCCAAATATTGATTCCATCTTTGTGGTTCTTACTGCTATTATGCTGAAAAGTGATGAAAATATGAATGATATCATGAGCACTGCAGATACTATTATAATAATATCCAGGGCAGTTAATCCATGTGCTATTATCAATCCATCTGGAATAACAAGGGCAACAATGAACAGAATTATGATCTGTACAACTATCCTGACTACAGAAGATAATATTCTGGAGAATACAATTGATGCCCTATTTATGGGCGCTATGAGAAATCTCTGGAGTATGCCCAATCTTCTGTCCCATATTATATTGACGCCGGAGAACATGCCTGTAAACAGCCCAATGATTGTGAGTATGCCGCCCATAAGGTATGTTATATAATCCGGTGCACCCTCAAAGAATGCAGCCGAATCAACTCCGGCAAATTTGGCAATATCAAACGCACTGCCAAATAAAACTATCCAGAATATAGGCTGTATTACTCCAACGACTGCGGATACTGGATTTCTATACCATCTCTTCAAATCTCTTACTGTTAAAGGTATCAATCCGCCCATGCTTACCGCCCCATCATTAATTTTGCATAATCCGTTTTTTCCTGCTCAGCATTTATATTCCTGCCTGTATACTCTATAAATACTTCATCAAGCGAAGGTTTCCTTATATTTATAGAATCTGGCGATATTTTATTCTCAGAGAGGAATGCCATCAGCTTCGGCAATATTTCATCGGAATTGCTCACCTTTATTCTAATATCTTCATTTTCCATTTTCTTCATTTCTATCGCATCTTTAAATTCCTTTAACTTTTCAAATTCTGAATCGTTTTTAAGATGCAAAGTAATAATATCACCTTTTAAGCTGTTTTTCAGCTCTGCCGATGTGCCAGATACCAGTATTTTTCCATGGTCTATAATAGAAAGCCTGTTTGCCAGCTCATCAACCTCATCCAGGTAATGCGATGTTAAAATGATAGTAATATGAAACTCTTTCTGTACTGCCCTTATGTATTTCCATAAATTTGCCCTTGTTGTAACATCCAGCCCAAGTGTTGGCTCGTCCAGGAATAATACTTCGGGCTTATTCATCAATCCACAGGCAAGTTCCAGCCTTTTTCTCATTCCGCCGGAATAATTGTCTGCATGCCTGTCCTTAACATCATAAAGGTCTACCATATGCAAAAGCACTTCAATCCTTTCCATTGCTTCTTTTTTTGGTATGTCATATAGATCAGCAATGAGCTTCAGGTTTTCTTTCCCGCTCAGATCGCCATCAGTAGTTAAATCCTGCGGTACAACGCCTGTTATTCTCCTTATCTTCAATGAATCCTTCATGAGGTCAAGCCCTGCGATTTTCGCTGTGCCTGATGTTGGCTTCAGGCTGCCTGTAAGCATCTTTATCAATGTAGATTTGCCTGCACCATTCTGCCCAAGCAGGCCGTATATTTCACCTTTTCCAATTTTAAGGCTTACATTATCCACTGCCTTTACCTTTCCATTATATATTTTTGTTAGATTTTCTATTTCTATGCTATTGTCCATTTAATCACCTTTATGTTTATTTATCATTTCTGTGATTGCATTGATTTCATTTACAATCTCTTCCTGGTTTGATTCTATAAAATTCCTGTCTGCATCCTTTATGGCATTATACATGTTTTTAATGGCGCTCCTTAAATTTTTAAAAAATAACTTATTATAAAGAAACAAGCTTACCATTTTGCTATAAGCAGCTTCATTGCTATGCAGGTATTCAATTCCATCCGCAGTTATAGAATAGCCCTCAAGTTTTTTAATATACCCTGCCTTTTCCAGCCTTTCAAGTGCAGGATAAATCATGCCAGTGCTGGGCTTATAATCGACCTCAAATTTTGCCATTATGCCCTTGATTATTGCAGCAGGCCTTTTCTGGCCAGATTTAAGCTGCTCTAATATAAGCATATCTGATAGATGAAAATTCATACTCCATTAATGTATAATCTATATATATATCTATCTTTTTGTAAAAAAGATATTATTTCAGAAATAATAGATCCCTTTCTGTTTTTGAAATCAATTTTATTTTAGAATCCAGCTGTGATACAAATGAATTTCTGACTTCAATATCACGTATATTCAGCAATCTCATGGCATTTCCAATGGCAACATGGTACCCATAGAATATTTCTATATCATTATATTCATCCTGAAGCAATTTGCGTACTGTCTTGGACTGCATCACTCCACCAACAGAACCAATAGGGACCTTATTTTCAAACTGCCTTTGCATTCCATCCAGCATCAATTTAATTTCATTAAATGCTAATTTAAGGACATAAGCAGATATTTCATCCCCATTATTTGAGCAATCGTCAACTATAATTGCAAGTGATGCCATTATCCTTTTATTGAATCGATCCTCAAGATTTGCTACAAGGTCTCTCAGCGATAACTTGAAAACGTCCTCGAGCCTGTTAATCAGTTGAGTTGGCCCAATAAGGCCGTCACTGCTTTTTTCAGCCATCTGAATGCCCTTTCTGGCTATCCAGTAGCCTGAGGCTGAATCATTTGTCAGGTAGCTCCAGCCACCAACCCTGTGCATTTCCCCATTCTTGATGTATGCGCCAACAGAGCCTGTTCCAGTTGCAGAAACAATTCCATCCCCGCCAAGTGTGATAAGATAGGCTGCTGCTTCCCCATCATTGGTTATTATGGGGTTTGACGGTGAAAGTTTATCTATCGATTCTATTATGGAATCCAGTTCTGAAGTAAATAAAGTCGAATCGCCATAACCTGCTATTCCATAGATGGAACGGTCAATCTTTACCATTCCAGCCATCTTTTCGGCATTCCCTATTGCCTTCAATATATTTTTTCTGGATGTCATTGCAGAAACACTTCTCACGTTGCTTGGCCCTGATATTCCCAGCCCGATAAGTTTAAGGCTATTTTCATCAATAATTATTGCAACTGTTTTTGTTCCGCCACCGTCAACAGCAAGTATCATATATTCGCTTTATAGCAAATACATTATAATACTTTTACACAGAGCTTAAATTATAGATAATTACGAAATTAGTAGAATAAATACGAAAATTTTATTTATGAGTATTATATATACCATGGATAATATGTCAAATAAAATAGGTATACTTGATTCAACATTGCGGGAGGGTGAACAGACCCCTGGTGTTCTTTTTTCACCACAACAGAGAATAAATATTGCAAGAGCCCTCTCTGATGCAGGAGTAAGCATGATAGAGGTAGGCCATCCTCTTGTATCCCGGGATATTTACAATGCCATAGCAGAGATAATGCAATTGAAAGGATCTGGCGAAATAAAATCAGAAGTTATAGCACATAGCAGGGCAGCCAATGCAGATGTGGACTCTGCTGCATCATTAAATGTGGACAGAATAGCCATATTCTATGGAGTGAGTGACCTTCATTTGAAATATAAAACCCATAAAACACGGCAGGAGGCTTTAGATATAATATACAATTCGATAAATTATGCACATGCCACCGGAATAAAGGTAAGATTTACTGCAGAGGATGGGTCAAGGACAGATATCAATTTTCTGCGGGATGTGATTAAAACTGCTATTTCCGCTGGTGCAGACCGTGTTTCCATAGCTGATACCCTTGGAATACTGGCACCGGAAGAAACACAGTATATTTTCAATAACATAATAGATATAAATAATGTGGAATATGACTTCCATGGACACAATGATATGGGAATGGCAGCTGCAAACAGCCTTGTTGCTGCACAATCCGGTGCTACCATAATACATACAACGGTCAATGGCCTTGGCGAACGTGTCGGAATAACGCCTACACAGGTTTTCGCTGCACTGGCATGGTACCATTTCCATGAAAGCGTTATGCGCCTTTGCATGCTTAAGGAAATCTCTGCTATGGTGGAGGAATACAGCGGCATAAAAAATCAGGCAAACTACCCTGTTACTGGAGACAATGCCTTCACGCATAAATCTGGCGTCCATGTAGATGGAATTATAAACAATCCAGGCACCTATGAATTCCTAACACCGGAAACTTTTGGGATGAAACGCAATTTTACAATAGATAAATACTCTGGAAAGCATGCATTAAAGGAGAAACTGCGATCACTTGGATTAAATATTGATGAAGAGAAATTATCCTTAATGCTTGAACAGATTAAAAGCAATAATAAAATTTATACAGAGGATGATTTAAGGTTATTTGCAGGCAATTAAATGAACAGGGAAACAGCATAAAGTGATAGCAATGTGAAGAACAGTGTAGGTATTGCAAGTATCAATCCGACCTTCATATAATACCTGAACGATATTTTTATTGCATTTTTTCTTTCAAGGGTATATAGCCATAGCAGGGTTGCAAGTGATCCAATTGGTGTAAATTTTGGCCCTATATCATTGCCTATGATATTAGCATACATCAGCATGCCAGGAGATTTCAGCCCAGATATGGCCAGGTCGCCAACCATAACAGATGGCATATTGTTCATAATTGCAGCATTGAATGCAAAGAAAAAGCCAGAACTGATTATTGCAAATGGCCCACCAAGGGAATTTAAATAATTTAAAATGCCTGTATATATAAGGCCGAGGCCCTCGCCACTCAATCCAAATACAATTATATACATTCCAAGTGAAAAAAGGACAACCTGCCATGGTGCGATTTTTATTACATGGTTTGCATCAATTTTGCCATTAACTCTTGCTATAATGTAAAAGAATGCAGCAAATGGTATTGCTATAAATGAAATTGGGACATTGATGAATCCAGAAATGAAATATAAGGCCATGATCAGCACAATAGATGGCAATGCAAGCCTGAATATGAGATTGTCCTTGATGAACTGCTCCGGCTTTACTGTACTGTCAATAATATATCCTGATACTATTTCCTTTCTGTAGAATAAATAAAGTACAGTGAGGCTGGCAATAATTGAAACAAGATCCGGTATTATCATAATTTTGCTATACTGCAAAAATGTTATATGGAAATAACCTGCCGTTACAAGGTTTACAAGGTTGCTTACAAGAAACGGTATTGATGCTGTATCTGCAATAAAGCCTGTCGCCATTATAAATGGCAATATTTTATTTTTTTGAAAATTTGAACGATATAATATTGCATATACAATAGGTGTAAGGATAAGCGCGGTGCCATCATTTGCAAAAATTGCAGATATGAGTGAACCAAGCAGAATTATATAAATAAAAAGCCTTGTTGAATTGCCCTTTGCAAAGATAGCAATTTTATATGCTATATACTCAAAAAATCCCGCCTCATCAAGTATTAATGAAATAATTATAATTGATATAAATGTGAATGTTGCATTCCATACAATGTCCCATACAGTAATTATGTCTTTTAATGTTGATATGCCAAGGATAATTGTAACCAGTGCTCCGGCAAGCGCTGAATAGCCAATGCCGATATTTTTTGGCTTTTTCAATACCATCAGCAGCGTAACAAGAAATATTGCAAGTGATACATAAAAGAATATTTTCATGCCTTATCGTCACATTCCACGCATTTGCATGCATAATCTATGATCTTTCCTGCCTTTTCTGCTGATCTAATTACGCTGGAAATGGATTTATCCGTGATCTTATACACAATATTTTTTCCCTCTCTATAGCTCATTACAATTCCATTTTCCCTTAACTCCTTAAGTTTATGTGAAACAAGGGGCTGGTCGCATTTAATAGCATCGACTATAGAATTTACATCCATATTTTTATTGATCAAGAGTTTGACTATCCTGAGCCTTGTATTGTCACCTAACATTTTAAATATATTTATATCGCCAATTTTCTCCATCTCAGGATAATTTATCATTAATATAAAAAATTATTCATATGAAAAAATTTGCATATAATTTAAATATGCAATTGTTATGCCTATTCATGAAACTATTGATTGTTTCCGATATACACGGAAATTACGATGCAATCTCAGTATTGAACGAAATGGAAAAGTATGATGCCATGGTATTCCTTGGGGATGCTGTGGACTATGGCCCGGAACCTGGGAAAGTACTGGATTTTCTTAAATCGAATAGCAGTGTCAATATCATGGGGAACCACGACAATGCTGTTTTAACTGGCAAATCCTGCAACTGTTCTTTTGATATGCTGGAACTCAGTGATTATACAAGGAAGGAAATATCAGAAAAACTATTATCGAAAAATGACCTGGATTTTATGAAAGGATTCAAATTAAATTATACAATGGAATTTGACAATTTAAAATTGTATATGGTACATGCATCGCCATATAACAATTTAGACGGATATTTATTTGCCAATGAGGCAGAAAAAGTTTTCAGGGATAAAGAATTTTTCAATTCCTATAATTATATAATGGTAGGGCATACGCATTTCATGATGATGTACAGGAACAAGATAATCAATCCCGGAAGTGCTGGCCAGCCAAGGGATTTTATAAATATGCCATCATATGCGATTCTTGATACCGATCAAAATGCTATAACATATAAAAGATTCCACTATGATAATAAAAAGATGCTTGAAAAATTGAAGCCATTAATGCCTGATCAGGAATTATATAAAAAATTAGAAAAATATTATCTTTAATTAATATTTTGGGCTTTTAAATATATTTATTAATGCTGTGAAAATTACTGCCAGTGGATTATCGTGCAAGAGCAAGCATGGTTCATGCTGCAAGAGCTTTATACGCATTGAACTGGATGGATATGGCCCCAGCACTTGTATATATTAAGGCCGACATGGACTTGACCGTTGTTGAACTTGGAATGCTTGTAACGGCCTTTTATCTTGGCATAGCCATTTTTCAGGTACTCGGAGGCTATCTTTCATCGGTAATTGGAGATAAAACAACATCACTTATAGGGCTCTTATTTGTTTCTATATTTGCAATAACGTCTGGGTTATCCATAAACTTTTCAGAACTTATTGTGTCCAGATTCCTTGCAGGTTTATCCGCTGCACTGTTTTTTTCTCCTGCACTGAGCCTTCTTGCTTCAATTGTTCCTGAAGGAAAATATACATTCCATATTGGAATTTACAATGGTGCATTTAATGTCGGTGCTGGCATTGGCGTCATAGGCTGGGCAATACTTGATCTGTATTTTGGTTACAGGCTTCCATTCATCATAGCTGGAATTGTGACCATGGCACTTTTCTTTGTTCTTGTATTGCTTTTTAAAGATATAAAGAATGTTAAAACAGAAAGAGCTGATATATTTAGAAGTTTTAAAAAAGTTTTTACCTCAAAACTGATTATATTAATAGCATTTATTGGCATCGGGAGCATGGTAGCCGAAACAATAATTGGCCAGTTTCTTGTTTACTATCTTGAATCAATAAATTATACATCAACACTTGCAGGTTCAATTTCTTCACTTTATCTTGTTATTGGATTCTTTGGGGGCATCATAGGAGGTTACCATTTTTCACATACAGTACATAAAATTGGAACATTCCTTGCAATAAATATTGCAGTTTCTGTAAGCCTCATATTCATTCCATTCCTGCACAGCATCATATTTCTGGTTATTTTTGCAATTGCTGTTGGCATGATGACTGTTTACGGCTTTTCCATTACATATACATTTATACGTTATTTATCCAGAAGGGACCTGGTTTCATTAACCCTTTCATTTGCCAACACAGTTCAATTGCTTGTGGCTGTTGCAGTGCCTGTTATATTTACATTGCTTGTTTCCGACTATAATTATACGGTTGCATGGATTGCACTTGGCATCATTGGGCTTGTTTTCATTCCTCTCATATTTGCAGTTAAGGATAATATTAAAAGGGCAATCCCATCATAATGGATCGCCAAGCATGCCCCTTTTTTTCAATATATTTATAATTCCTCCATTTTCTATAATGTCCATTAAAAATGGTGGAAGTGGCCTGAATGGAAGAATAAGATTTTGTGATTCGATAACATTTTTTTCCATATTTACAGTTATAGTATCACCTTCTCTGACAGAGGAAGAAATATTTTTTGCCTCAAGCGAAAGAAATCCTGAATTGACCGCATTTCTGAGAAATAACCCATTTATGGATTCTGCAAGGACACATGCAATGCCAAGATTTTTTATATTATCGGCTGCTGGGCGGCTCGAACCGGTTCCAAAGTTCCTTCCTGCTACTATTATGTCGCCGGGTGAAACCATTTCAGCCCATTCAGGCCTGTTTGCACGCATTGCATAGGATGGCTTTTCGCTTTCTGGAAGTGTATAACATACCTGTGGGTACATTAAATCTGTGTTGATATCATCGCCAAAGAGCCATATTTTGCCTTTAATATTATTCATTTAAATCACCTGATATATAACCATTGACTGATGATATTGCTACTGTCCTGGAGGAAGCTAAATAAATTTTTGCCTCTGCTGATCCCATTCTCCCTCTAAAATTCCTTGTTGTTGAGCTTATCACTGCATCTCCATCGCCCACAACGCCCATATGCCCTCCGAGGCAGGCCCCACATGTTGGATTTGTTACTATTGCATTTGCTTCTGTTATCGTTTCTATGTAACCATATTCCATAGCTTCCCTGTAAATGTCCATTGATGCTGGCGTAACTATAAATCTCACATCAGGGTTTACCTTCCGGTTTTTCAGTACCTCTGCAACATCTTTGAGATCTGATAAACGCCCATTGGCGCATGAACCTACTACAGCAACATTTATCTCCTTTCTGCCCAACTCTGAAACCGGCATGACATTGTTTATTATTTTATCGGGCAATGCAACCATGGGTTCGACCTTTTCAAGTTCAATAGAATATTCTTTAATGTAATTCTGGCCTGTATCTGGAACAACCGGCCTGTAATTATTTATACCTCTTGAATCCATATAATCCTTAAGCACATTATCATATGGGAACACTGCAAACTCTGCACTGACCTCGGCGCACATTGTAGATATGGATGATCGCTGGTCCATATTGATTCCATTTATGCCATTGCCAGAAAATTCGATATTCATATTTGGAATATCGCCTGTTGCTTTCACCATTGAAAAGAATATATCTTTAGCAGATGCTTTACTGTTAAGATTTCCATTTAAATTTACCCTTACTGTATCGCCAACGGAAAACCACGTTTTGCCTGTGGCTATAATATTCATCAATTCTGGAGTTCCAAGCCCTCTTCCAATAGCATTGAATGCACCTGTTGCAATAGTATGTGAATCTGTATTGGCTATAAGCCCTCCTGGCCTGAACCATCCAAGTTCGCCCCCAAGCGCATGGGAAATTCCACCCCGCCCAATATCATAAAAATCCCTGACATTCCACATTTTTACAAGTTTCCTGAGTTTATTGACTCTGTTTGCTATTTCTATGTTTGGCGGTGGAACGTAATGATCAAATACTATTGCTATTTTATTGCTGTCAAATGGCTTAATTGGTGGATTGTTTACAAATTCAGGGTGCAGGGCAGCCATATCTACTATTATTGCCTTATCAACATTTACCGTTACAATATCACCTGGTGAAACCTCCTTAACCGGTTCAACAGAATGGTTTTTTAATATTTTCTCTACTGTGTTCATTATATGCTATTGCATATTATTATAAAATTATTACTAATTTAGTAAATATTATACTGTTTTCGTAATGAAATTTAATCTTATCCATAATACTTAAATAAACCGCCAAGATAGAAATAATATTTTATGTTTTTATTTTTCAGATGCAGTTCTATTCTAAAACGCCATCAACAATAAATGGTGTGGCTATATTCATTAAAAAGATGCCATAATGCCAGGAAATTGCTGTAAATATATAAATAGTATGAGTTTTATTTTATTTCTATCCTTACTAAAAATCGTGATAGATATTTTGAATATATTTTTACTATTTGATATATAAATAATAATATAATGAATAACGTATAAATATATTCGGTTGATTTCGTATTATATGTTGAATTTAACCACAAAAAATATGCAGATCAGTACAGATGAATTCAATAAAATACTTCCAGTATTTACATATTCAATTGCAACATTCTTTTTAATGGATTTTGCGTTTTTTATTACAGATATAGTGGATACCCTCCATTTTACATATCTTGAATCATTTATTCTTCTTGGAATTCCATTCATAGGAAGAATGGCAACACCGTTTATTTACTCATCAGCTGGAAGAATGGGCGTTGCGCGGCTTGCACTGTTATCCATAACCATAATGGCTATAATATCGCTTGCCATGGCCTTTGAAACGCTCTTTGTTGAGCTGTTTGTAAGCCGGTTTGTAATAGGAATACTTTTTGGCCTCGCAACTTCATCAGCTATAGAAGTATCATCTACAACACAGAACAGGAATATAATAGGCCTTACAATGGGCGGATGGGCATTAGGCTGGTTGCTTGGTGCCATTTTCTTTATGGCACTGGGCTCATGGGAGCTGGTTTCACTCGCAGGCATAATATTTGTTCCAGCAGTGATATTTTCCAAAAAGCATAATGTTATTTCACCAATATTAAAAAAATTCCATTTCGATTTCTCATTGAAAGTTTTTGTTGTCTTCCTGCTTGGCTTTACTCCTGCATATGTTCTTGAAATTATCCCATCATATATCGGTGCAGCATCATTCGAAGAATCAACCATAGCCTATACGCTTGCCATTTTCGCCTATTTAGCAATTCCTTACTTTGTGACACATTATTCACTGAAAAAGGTTATTTATCCTTCACTTGTAATTGTGTCAGCCAGTGCACTCCTGTTCTTCGGCACCGGAAATCTTGCTTTTGCTATTATTTTCACTGTATTTGGCCTCGGCCTTAATTCAATACTTCCGGTAATAAGCAGAAATTTAAATGTAGAAGCCTCAAAGATTGGCCCAAGCATGAACTTTTCCGCAGTTGCTGGATTCATATACCCAGTTATTTTAACACTGGGGGACGAAGCCTTCAATGCTGAAATAGCAATAACTCTATCTGCTATTTTCATGATTGTTTTCATTGCAATGGAATTTAACAAAAAGCATTATGGTATAAAGAAGGCAAAGGGCACCTACTATGGCCATTAATTTTAAGCATCTATGGCATAAAATACTGGATTAGGAGAAGTTCCTGTATTTTTTAAGGTTAATCACTGTTATTTTACCTTTAATTATAGAAGCAAAATATAAAATATAATTCTATAAATAATTTATATTTTTATATTGTCAATGTTGTATGGGTCATCAGATGCCATAGGATTCTTTGGCTTTTCTTTCTTAAATATGCCATAAAGCATTATTATGAATCCTATGAAACCAATAATTCCTCCAGCAATGATAAGGGCGGCCATAGTATCTAACTGTGAGCCAGATATATATCCATAATGGGGTGCAGATGTGCTATTGAAATAAACATAGCTGTAAGTTCCACTCTGGGCTATTATATAAAGCTGAATGCCTGAATCAGAATCTGTTGGTGCCTGTGCAATATTCTTGCTAAGATTTGATGTATCTGTTACGTGGCTTAAATTGGCGCTGAATACCAATCCTGAATTGGATACTGGATCCTCAACCATAAATATTTCTCCAGATTTCAATGTTATATTATGCGAATAATTCAGCCCTGTTGTTTTATTTTCGAGGTATGCAGAGCTTTCATGTGAACTGTATGCACTCTCAAAATAGCTGCCTCCTCCTGCAATAAGTGCAATTCCTAAAATAATCATAACTATGCCAATAAGGAATATCTTTTTATTCATAAGACATGAATATGCATATACATAATAAATTTTGGTTTTATTGCATGGCATTTTTCCTCACTATAAGATAAAGTGGTAATGCAGCGAATGGGCATAACAGCATCTATCCGACTATATGAATAATTATTTTATTTTTAACAATTTCATCTGTTTTTCATTGCCCACTTTTGAAATGGAATTTTCAGATCAATTATTATTAAACTTTAATTACCTTATAATATTATTGTAATATGAAGAAAAGCATAAACGATTATATTGACAATGTTTTAAATTCCGGTCCATCAGAAGATATGTATTTTGAGGCTATTCATGATGTCTTTAAGGATTTGATAAAAGAATATGTCAGAAAAAGGATCAACGAGGATCCTGAATTGCGCAAACAGATATCAGAAGTTATTGAAGAACTTATGGAGGCAAAAATAAAAGAATATGATTCAATGGCCAAAATGGCAAAGGTAACAGCAAAAATTGGCATTACAAGCGTTCCAACAGTTATAAAAGAGGAAGCATTGAATGATTTCCTTGCCACATTTAAAAAGGAAATAGAAGAAGTGATAAAAAGAACACTATAATTCGCTGAAATTCTTTATAATCTGTGTCTGAGAATGCAGATCGAATAATGTCATGATAGATGGGTTTGGTGAAAAATTCATCATTTTCTGATAATCGGTCTGTGATTGCCATGTTGAGGCATTTATATACCTGACGCCACGATAATTTCCCTGGGAAAATGAGTGTATATGCCCTGTTATGAATATGTCAGGAACCTTTTCTATTACATGGTAATCCCTCTTTGATGGTATAATTGGAGTTTTTCCACCATAAACCGGTGCAAGGTGCCTTCTTTTCAATAATTCTTCAATAGCTGACCCTACGCTTGCGTAAGTTGCTCCAGGCACCAGTTCTATCATATCATTCAGTGACATGCCGTGGTATATAAGTACATTTTTTCCCTCAAGTTCCAGGTTAAATGGATTGGGCAGCATGGTTACATTGTTATTAAAAAAATCGCTTATTTTTTTAGAAAAAATGGGCTGTGGCTCTGCAAGCCGTACAATGTCATGATTGCCCGGCATGAGGAAAATATTAATATCTTCTGGAATCTGGTTTATATATTCAGCAAGTTTTTCATACTGTTCAAATGGATTAACTATTTCCAGGTCATTCTCCTGCCCGGGATAAACGCCTATTCCGTCAACGACATCGCCACTGAGGATTAAATATTTCAGTGAAGCTGCCTCATCTGACGATGCCTTGATCCATGAAATCATTTTCATAAAATCATCATGCCGGAACGTTTTGCTTCCAATATGTATATCTGACAGCGATGCAACATATACAGGCTCTTTTTTCTGTTCATCAATCATCCTGTATGGTATATCTGGCCGTATAATCTCATCGGCAAATAGAACGGAGTCTTTACCAGTGCTGCTTATTGAACCTACTACTCCGATCACCTCATCTTCAAGGATTAATTCATTGTTCAATCCCTTGTTTTTAAGCAGGAATACACTGATGCTGTCATCAAGGTCCTCCAGCAATAATCTTTTATGGCCGTTCTTTGTTACGCTTACATCAGATACCATGCCAACAATTTTAACCCTCCCCTGCATTTTTATTGAGGTTTTTATGCTTGAAGTGCCACGCATTTCACTGGACTGGATAATTATTTTTTCGAGCCTCTGGTATCTGTCTACAAACATTTCCCTGAAATCTTCAACTGAGCTGTGGGCCTTTATGTCAGGAATATTCAGCTCAAAATCCATTCTTTTTCTTTTTGGATTTACTATCAATTTTAAAACATCATTTTCGGTAAGCAAACCACTCTGGATAACTTCTTGGCTGAGCATCTTGGGCAGCAACTCTCCCATGCTTGCATTTAAAATCCTGTCAAGTGCATCTTTTGTAACCATAATGCCGTGTTGCTGGAAGTAGGATAATATCTTTTTCCTGTCATTAAATAAATCCATCATAACAACAATACAAACTTGCTCTAATTTTTATTGGTTTGATTTTTTTCAGTTTAAAATTATAATAAACTGGCATTGATAAATCAATTCCACTAATCTTAAATAGTTTATAAGTCTTACTTTTACATGTTTAAAGAAAAATTTCAAAATATAGCAGATGGATTAACATTTGATGATGTCCTGTTAAAACCATTGAGATCATCTATTGAGCCAAAAAATGCAAATGTGGCCAGCAAAATTTCAAGAAATATATCAGTAAGCATACCTATAATAAGTTCTCCAATGGATACAGTTACAGAGGATCCCATGGCAATAGCCATGGCAAGATATGGTGCACTAGGAGTTATCCATAGAAATATGTCTTCAAATGAACAGATAGAAATGATAAAACGTGTCAAGAAGGAGGAAAGCATTATAATAAGGGACGTATTTTCAATAGATCCAGAAACTCCTGTAAATGTGGCAAAAACTTTAATGATAACCAAGAATATTGCTGGCCTCCCTGTTGTTGCTGCTGGAAAACTTATTGGAATCCTCACAAAAAGAGACCTTGAATTTTCTGATTCTGGCGGCTATGTCAGGGATATTATGACAAAGAATGTCATAACAGCAGATGAAAATGTGTCAATAGAGGACGCAAAATTCATGCTTTATAAGAACAGGGTTGAAAAACTGCCACTTGTTAATAAAGATGGAAAGTTAGTAGGATTGATAACTGCCAAGGATATAAAAACAAGAGAGAAGTTTCCCAATGCATCCAGAGATAAGCAGGGCCAGTTAATGGTAGGAGCTGCTATTGGGGCATATGATATAGACAGGGCAATAAACCTTGAGAATGCAGGTGCGGATTTCCTTGTTATTGATACAGCGCATGCACATAATAAAAACGTTCTAGATTCTTTTAAAAAAATAAGAAAGGCTGTATCAGTTGACATAATAGCTGGAAATATTGCAACAGGCGATGCAGCAGAAGAATTAATTTCACTTGGCGCTGATGGATTAAGGGTTGGCATAGGCCCCGGATCCATATGCACAACAAGAATAGTTGCAGGTGTCGGAGTACCGCAGCTTACAGCAATATCGGATGTTGCTGATGTTGCATCAGGGTACAATGTTCCTGTAATAGCTGACGGTGGCATAAGATATTCTGGTGACATGATCAAAGCTCTGGCAGCAGGTGCATCAACTGTAATGCTTGGCTCTTTGCTTGCTGGCACTGAGGAAAGCCCTGGAACAGAAATGATAATAAATGGCAGGAAATACAAATCATACCGTGGCATGGGCTCCATTGGAGCTATAAAGGCTGGAAAATCAGATCGTTATGGAAAACTTGGGTCAAATGAGTTTATTGCTGAAGGTGTTGAGGGATCAGTTCCATACCGTGGCAAGGTTTCAGAGAATCTTTTCCAGTTCATAGGCGGAATTAAAACCGGAATGGGCTACCTTGGCGCAAAAGATATCAACGAAATCAAAGAGAAGGCTGTATTCATCAGAATAACGGGCAATGGCCTGAAAGAAAGCCATCCACATGATATTCGAATAATATCAGAACCACCAAATTACCAGAACTTTGGTGTATACTAAAAGATATAAATAACATTATATTTTACCTATATATGGACAGCCAGGATATATTGGATATCTTAAAAGACGGTGAAAAAACACAGAACGAAGTTATAGAAGCTATTATTGGCGGCTTTGATATCAGTGAAAGATCAAAAGAACAGTATCTTAAGCTTGGTGCCCAGATTCTTGTAGAAAGTGAAATTGAGTTTCTTCTTAACGACCTGATTAATGCTGGCAGAATAGGAATTAAGCATAAAAAATATGGTACAATTGAACAAGATTATTATTATATAATAGATCTGCCCTCATCTCCTTAAATGTATTGCGATTGCCAGCACCATAAATATATGGCTAATTTCAGAGTATCTATAAACATGTTCTATTATGCATTTCAAAAATTGTTCAGCCTTATAGTAGAAGAAAATATACATGCAAAAAGAAAATAACTGTGGAATGGTTAAAATAACCTTCTGTTAAAACATGTAATACTATAATCATATAAAATAAAAAATGGTTATTTAATATTGGCGCATTATGTTTTATGGACAGTAAAATTATAGGCATTTACTCATATTCAACCAGTACACCTGGTTTCAATGGCACAATTAAAAATGATCCAGAAAGCTTTACTGTTGAGGAAATCCCTGGCAGGATTTCAGAGAATGAAAATGGAAAGTATACAATACTCAAGATCCGGCTTTACAACTGGGATACAAACAAATTTTTAGTCCATCTTGCAAACCTGCTCCATATAAGCAATAAGCGCATCAGTTATGCAGGTACAAAGGATAAAATAGGCATCACAACACAGTATTTCTGCATTAATATGCCGCCAGGCATGAATGTTAATAATATAAATATAAAGGATGCCACAGTACTGTCTGTATTCAAAAGCGACAAAATGCTCCGCCTTGGCGATCTGGACGGAAATAAATTTACAATTAAAATCCAGGCAGATGGCGATTATAGCGAATTAATTCAGAAAACATATGATGAAATAGCATATAATGGTGGTTTTCCTAATTTTTACGGTTATCAGCGTTTTGGGAGCATACGGATAAATACGCATAGAATAGGTAAACTTTTACTGGAAAATAAATATGAAGATGCAGTAAAATTATACCTCTATGATCCTGAATTTGATAAGGAAGATTACAGGAAACATTTTGGAGAGACAGGGGATGCTGCAATTGCAATGAAAGAATATCCCGAATATTTAAGCTTTGAGCGGTCACTTCTTGGCTATATACTGAAAAAGAAAAAATATGATGGTGCCTTTGAGGTTTTTCCTAAAAACCTTTCAATGCTTTTTATACATGCTTATCAGTCATATCTTTTCAACAGAATTCTTTCAGAGAGGATGTTGAGAGGAAGAAATATGTATGAAATTTTTGAGGGTGACCTTGCATATCCAGTGGATAAGTATTTTAATGCGGATAAGAGGGATGCCATATCGGCAAATGCATATAATCTGGATAAATTAAATAAATTGTCATCAGAAGGCAAAATACGCCCAATAATTCCACTTCCTGGATATGATACAGTGCTTTCAACCGGAATTGAGGGCGAGATAGAACGCAATATAATTGATATGGAGGGGATAACGCTGAACGATTTTAAATTGCAAAATAGCAAACTGGGATCATCCGGCGATTATAGAATTATATCCGCAATGCCACTGGATTTCGAAATAAGTGAAATAAATACTGTTAAATTTTCCCTTGGCAAGGGCATTTACGCCACTTCACTGATAAGAGAATTCTTAAAAAATTAAATTTATATTAATCCGACTTTCTGCAGTTCTTTTTTAACTTTTATCACAGCCTGCTCGATTTCGCTGGCTTCCTTGGCACCAGTGCATACAACCTTTCCTGATCCGAAGAGCAGCAAAACAACCTTGGGTTCTTCAACTCTGTATACCAGGCCCGGGAACTGTTCCGGTTCATATTCCACGTTTTCAAGGCCAAGTGACATTGCTATATCTGTAAGGTTAAGCTTTGATTCAAGATCATAAACAGCAACTATATTCTGGACTATTATGTCCGGGTTGTCATAAACTTCTATTTCTGCTTTTTTCAATTTATCAATAATAATATCAATTGTTTTCTTCACGTTTTCAAGATTTTTTGCTCCCGTGCAGTTAACCTTTCCACTTCTGAAAATTAATACTGCTGTTTTTGGATCCTTCAATCTATATATAAGGCCGGGAAACTGCTCAGGCTCATATTCAGAACCTTCAAGTGCAAGTGCGATCTTGCTTAAATCCAGGTGTTCGGCAAGTGATGTTGATGCAACTATGTTTTCTATCGTTATTTTTTCCATTTCGCTCATATAAATCAATAACAACATATATAAAGAGTATTTAAAGCTTTTAATTAAGAATTAGTTATTGCAGTTAATATGAGCTTAAATAATAATATATAGCTATAAATTTACGGCTGATAGTTTTCTATTTCAGGATAAGTATTTTGCCATTTCTTTATTTATATTTTAAGCCATTTGCATACTACCATGCAATAGCCGGAATATCACCAGTAAAACTGAGAATAGAAAAGAATGTTCTCAGCCAAATCAACATAGATTATCTGCAAAACACCATAATCAGAAAATATCTATTATAATAAAAATTTCACTTCAATAATTGCATTTTATAAATAATATGAAATATAAAACAGGAAAGCAATGATGCTTTATATTAATACATATTTAATTGTTCCCTTGCATAATCTGTCATCATATCAGGAGTCCACTGTGGATCCCATACCAGCTCTATATCTGCGGCCTCCACGTCGGCCAAATTTTCCACGGTTTTCTGTGCTTCTGATAGAATCCATGGAGTAACAGGACATGTTGGTGCCGTCATTGTCATTTTAATGTATACTCTATTATCTGTTATTTCCACATCATAAACGAGGCCTAAATTAACAACATCCATGCCAATCTCTGGATCTGATACCTCCTTTAATGCTTCAAGGACCTCCTCTTTTGTTACCATAAATAATCAATTGTAAATACGTATTTAAACATTATTTAATGTTTTTAAT